>NZ_NIBG01000032.1 GCF_002270055.1 Anaeromicrobium sediminis
TCATTAATAATTTAATTGATATTACGAAGATTGATTCGGGTTATATGAAGATGCAATTTAAAAATTATAACATTGTCAGTGTTGTAGAAGATATTACTTTATCTGTAGCTGAATATGTAGAAAGTAAAGGCATTAAGCTTATTTTTGATACAGACATAGAAGAAAAAATCATTGCCTGTGATGCAGAAAAACTTGAACGAGTTATGTTAAACCTACTTTCTAATGCAGTAAAATTCACAGAACCTGATGGAATTATAAAGGTACATATACATGATGAAGGAGAAAGTATACTTATTTGTGTAAAAGATACAGGATTAGGCATACCACAAGATATGAAAGAAAAAATATTTGATAGATTTAGACAAGTGGATGCTTCATTACATCGAAAAGCAGAAGGAAGTGGCATAGGTCTATCTCTTGTAAAATCAATTGTAGAACTACATAAGGGTTTTATCACTGTAGAAAGTGAAATTGCAAAGGGAAGTACATTTCTACTAGAACTACCAGCAACATTAGAAGATGAAGAACTTCACGTACATGGAGAAATTGCAGCAACAAGTCAGCCCAATGTGGAAAGGATCAGCATTGAGTTTTCAGATATATACGCATAGAAGGCACTTTGAAATGATAAAAATATTTAAGACATATAAAAGCCTCCTAGTATTAATACTATGAGGCTTTTATTTTATTGGAATAATTAATATATATGTCTGAAAACTCAATATTAATTTTTTCTATAAAATCATTTTGGTCCTGATTGGTAATTTGTTCGTATATATCCCTCTCTTTAGATATATTTATAACTGGAAGTTCTATTATAAACTCACTTCCCTTTCCATACTCACTAATGCACGAAATTTTACCTTTATGCATTTCAACTAATGATTTTACTACAGATAAACCTATGCCACTTCCTTCATGTTCTTGTATATGAGAATTATTTATTTGCATAAATCGGTCAAAAATTATTTTTTGCTTTTCTTGTGGTATTCCTGGACCTGTATCTTTTACTGAAATGTGGATATTTTCTACTTTATCATAGATATTAACCCATATTACTCCACCTTCTTTTGTAAACTTTGCTGCATTTGAAAGAAGATTTAGCATAATTCTTTCAATTTTCTCAGGGTCACAAGCTATAATCTTTTCTTCTATATCCGTATCAAATACAATTTTAATTCCTTTATGTTCTATGTATTCAACAACAGATAATGAAATATCTTCAACAACTCTTATAATATTATAATCTTTTAATTTTATATGAGAAAATCCAGAATCAAATTTTGTAATATCAGTAGTATTATTTATTAATTTTATGAGCCTATAACAATTCTGACGCATAATATTTATGTATTTATTAGGATTTTCAAGTGTGCCATTCCAATGTAATTCTAACATTTGCATAGAAGTGAAAATCAGGTTTAATGGCGTTTTTAAGTCGTGAGATAAATTGGCAAAAAATTGTGCTTGAACCTTATTTCTTTTAATTTCTTTTTCCACTGAATGTTTTGTTTCTGATAAAGTTATACAAAGATGATAAAGAAAAATAGATGTGACAATAATAAAAAAACTTCCTTTAAAAGTTTGAATTTTATTCAGAAGAACTATATCATTGATAGTCAATACTAAAATTTTATCGGAGAGCATTATCCATAATTGAGCTATAAAAATATAACTAAGTACAATTTTCAACGGAAATATTTTTTCCTTATAATGTAGTTGTTTTTCAGGTAAATAATTCAAGAAGAATAATTTTATAGTATTTGTATTTTTTTTCATAACCATATATCTCTCCTAAACTTTCTCTATTTTCACTATGAATGTAAATTTAACAGTTAGAATTATTATACATTATCTAACATAATTCTACAATATATAGGTGAAATAGAACGGTTACTAATGGTGTGACATAATGAATGAATAGTAATAAAAATCCTATATTATTTCTAATATAGAACTTTTGACTTTTTAAGTATACTTGTATATTATTACACCTTCATCAAAATCACTAAATGTCACTAATGAAGACTTCATATTCACAATCAGTCTATTGAACAGCTACACTACCCTTTATCTATACGATCTTTTAATCTTGATGTGAATTGGTCTAACGCCTCCATGCTTGCTCCATCATCTTTCCCTTATATTAATTTCATATTGTTTCCAAGCATTCATTCCTCCATGTATATTTTTAGCATTAAAGCCTAATTGACGTAGAAGATAAGTAGCTCTTTTACTACTTTCTCCTATGTAACATATTACTAAGATTTCTTTATCTTTATCTAATTGATTTAGTTCACATCTTAAAGATTGAAATGGTATATTAATGGCATTTGTTATATGTACATCATTATAATCTTCTTTAGCACGTATATCCAATAAAATAGAACCATTTTCCATTGCTTTTTTTATTTCTTCTACAGAAATATTTTCAATATCATGATTTGAGATTAACATATGAAAAAGCACCTCCTTTAGATATATGAATTAAAATATTATTTTTTATTTAGTAAATCTAGCGTATCACTTAACTTATCTAACACTTCTTTATTTGTATTTTCAAATGACTCAAATAAACAGTTCTTAATAGCTAATTTTTCAACATTAATTATTAAAGTCTTAACTGCCAATTTAGCTTGATGGCTATGAGATATTCCTCATCTTATACTACTTTATTATTTGATTTCTCCGTTTTGTATATACTCCTCCCAAACTTTTTTGAAAACTACATCTAATAATAAAAAAATCATTCCTTCTTACATTCAACATAATTCAAAGAAATGATTTAGTACTTATTATCAAATTATTCTTTCATTAAAATTAACCCAATACAACATAAATAATGGATAAACCATTCTTATATATTACATATAATAACAAAAGTCCTATATTACTTTTAATAATATAGGACTTTTAAAATAAACTTATATTTTAAATTTATCTATTTGATTATTAAGTTGTAAAGAAAGTTCATTTAGCCTTTGGGCACTTTCAGCAACCTCTTCAATGGTGGTAACTTGCTGCTGAACAGATGCATTAACTTGTTGAGATGCTGCAGCAGTTTCTTCTGATACTGCTGAAATATTTTCTATGGATTTAACGATTAAATCCTTATCTTGTATTACCTCAACAACATATTTGCTAACATCCTCTATTTCATTTGTAATAATATCTATTGATTTTGATATTTTTTCAAATGCATTGTTTACATCTTGTACAGACTTTGTCTGATCTAATGAAATATTTTTTACTTCGTTCATAATCTCAACTGTGTTCTTGTTTTCCTGCTGAATGGCATCTACTATTCCTTTTATTTCATCCGTTGCAGTACTTGAACCTTCAGCAAGTTTTCTTATCTCTTCAGCTACTACTGCAAAGCCCTTTCCAGCTTCTCCTGCTCTTGCTGCCTCTATAGATGCATTCAGTGCCAATAAATTTGTCTGCTCTGATATAGATCTTATTGTTTCTAGTATATTTTCAATATGATTAGATTTTTCACTTAATTGTTTTATTGCTGATTCTATTTTATTAATAGATTGATTATTCAAATTGGTTTTTTCTTTAAGTTCTTTTACTACACTAACACCTTCTATATTTATGTCCATTGCTTCATTTGCATTTTTAGACATGATTTCAGTATTATTTGCTAATTTACTAAATTTATCATCTAAATTAGATGCAAGCCTAGCCCCTTCTTCTGCATCCCCTGCTTGTTCGCTAGCACCTGTTGCTATTTCTTCAACTGATCTTGCTACTTCATCACTTGATGCACTAACTTCTTCCGATGTAGCCGCTAAGCTCATTGCTGCTCCTGATACTTCTTCACTCACCTGCTTTGCATCTACTAAAAGGCCTTTCACATTTTCTATCATAACATTAAAGCTATCTGCCATTAAACCAATTTCATCACTTGATTTTATATTTAATTTTGCAGTGAAATCTCCATCTTTCACTTTATCCATAGTATCCAATATAGTTTTTACATTATTTGTCATCTTCCCTGCAAATAGTATACCTGCACCTGATGCTATTATAAATATAATTATTCCTATTAATCCACTATTAATTAATATACCTTTCGTCTCATCATGAATTTCATCCATGTACATTGCAGATAAAACGGTCCACCCAAACTCTGGCATTTTTTTATATGCAGAAAACTTTTTGGATATAGTCCCATCAGTTTCTTTCCATTCATAATCTACAATTCCTGCTTCTAAACTTCCCTTTAAAATCTCTTTTATTTCAGGTACATGTATTTCTTTTCCGATTAATTCACTATTTTTATGTGTAATAAAATTTCCATTAGAATCTAGTATATATGGATATCCTTTTTCTCCTACTTTTATAGCACTTACTTTTTCAGATAATTTATCTATTGGCATTGTTATAGCCACTACACCAACCAATTTATTTTTATCTGCACTTTCATAAACTGGAGCTGCACATGAAATTGCAAGCTTTCCACTAACTACATCCCTATATATATCTGTAAAAATAGTAGTTTGCTTTTCCACGGCCTTTTTGTACCAAGGTCTTACCCTAGGATCATAATCATTTCCCATATCTACTTTAGGATAAATTCTAAAATTACCATCGATAGTTCCCATGTATATTTGAGAAGCGTCCTTATAACTGCTTATGTAATCTTCAAATAATTCCATCAAAAAAGGTTCGTATTCAGGATGAATTAGTATCTGTTCTGCATCAACATTTTTACTAATCATTTCAATACCATGTGTATATCCTTCAAAATAGTTTTGAGTGGATTCCTTTATGTCGTTATTTAAGGCCTCCATAGAATTTTTGAATTGTTCTTCCAATGATGTTTTTGCTTTTACATAAGATGTGGTTCCTAAAATTGAAAGAGGTATTATTGTTAGTGCTAAAACTAGAATAATTACTTTGGTTTTAATTGTAAATTTCATAAATTTCCCCCTTGTAAATGTTATTTGTGACCAGTGGTCATATTTTGTTAAAAAACCCCTTTTACTATTTTTTGTAATGCACACTTATATTTTACAATTAATTGCAAAATATTTCATTTTTCTACATGGTTTATTTTAACATGTGTCTAATACAAAAATCAATTCTGACTATTATCTCTTAGCTATAAATACGAAAAAACCACCTTTTTATAGTTTTTCACATGTTTAAAAAGGTGGTTTTTGTAAATATGAAAATTAATTATATTATCCTATCTATTCCTCTGTTTTAATTAATACTTCTTTATTTCTATTTTCTAAAAAATTTTCAATCATACTATAAATTACAGGAATAACAACCATCGTTAAGAAGGTTGAAACTAAAAGACCAAACATCAACGATATTGCCATGGGTCCAAACAAACCACTTCCTGAAATAGCGAGAGGAATAAGACCTACAATAGTAGTCAGTGCACTAAGAATAATAGCATTAAATCTCTTCCCTACAGCGTCCACACAAGCTTCATCTATGTTATACCCTTCTTTTCTTGCATCATTAATATACTCAAGGAGTAATATACCATTCTTAACAACCAGACCTATAAGGGCAATAATCCCTAAAACCGCTGTTAAAGACAAAGGCTTTTTAAATATAAACAATCCTATACCTGAACCGATTAGTGAAAGTGGTACCGTAACAAGAATTACAAGAGGCTGTATAAAAGACCTAAACTGAATTAATAGAACAATATAAATAAGGAATACAGCACATACGGCCAGTAACATAACCTTTCCAAAGGTTGTAGCCATTTCTTCTCTTTCTCCATCAAAGGTAATCTTCGTTCCAGATGTATCTACCTTTGGTAAAACCTCATATTCAATTATATTTTCAATTGCTACAGCATTATACCCTGGAAGTTCATTTAGTAGTATTTCAACAGATTGTTCGCCATTATAAGTACCTATGCTGTCTAGTTTAGAGCCAATGCCTACAGTTGCAAACTGTTTCAGTGGTATCTTTTTACCTGTTATAGAAGATTTTATTTCAAGATTTTCTAGTGCTGATGTGTTACCTATATTACTTTGTATTAATATATTATATTGTTCACCATCTTTTCTATAAACAGAAGTCTTTGATCCATATAAAGCAACGTTTATTTGCTTTTGAATATCATATTTCCTAATGCCTAGATTACTTGCCTTATCTTCATCTACATTTACTTCAAGCTGAAATGTCTCATCCTTCATATCATCCCTTATATTTGAAGTTCCTGGAATCTTTGCAATTTCAGCTTCTAGTGCATTCTTTACTTCTCTTAATCGATCTAAATTATCACCTGAAACCCTCATAACAACCTTTGCTTCTGAAGGCGCTGCATTTGCAAGAAGCTTCACAGTAGCTTTTCCACCAGAAATATTTTCATTGATCACATTCTGTACATATTCTGCTAATTCTTGCTTATCATTAAACCTTTTCGTCCTTTTGTCTCCCAAATGAAATTTACAAGCCAACTATCCAAAATCTTTTGATGGTGTTGCAGTAGGCAAAGTAAGGTAAAACTTTGGAAGTCCGTTTCCTACTGCCACTGTACAACTTGTAATTTCTGGCTCTTTCATTATAAGTTCAGCAATTTTATCTGTTAGTTTTTCTGTGGCATCCATATTTCCTGCAAGTTCTGTTTCAATATCTATATAAAGTATATCTTTGTCTGCATAGGGGAAAAACTCAGAGGGTAGTTGTGGTATTAATACTTTCATTACAGGTATTAATATTACAAATGTACTTACAACCGTTACAAGTTTCATCTTAAGGGCCTTATTTAAAAGAACTTTAAATAATAACCTAACCTTTCCTTTAAGTACTCACTTGTATCCTCTAATCGATTATACTCATTGTAAAACTTTGTCAATACTCAATGTGTAATTTAAAATAAAAGATTTCTAAAAATTTAATAATTATTCTTTTCTATCCATATTTACATTATTAGTAAAATTATAAACTATTTACAGCTTATAATAATACGTATTATTCCCATAATAATATATGTAAGCATTATCGCTTACAAACAAAATAATTGGAGGTATACTAATAATGAAAAAAGGTAAAGCACCTAAGGCAAGAAAAAATACTACACCAATGGGACAAGGACTTACTCCAGGTATGACACCAGGAGCAGGAGCAAGCTTAAGTAATTCTACTTCAGTAGGAGCAGCAGAAGTTCAAAATGCAAAGGAAAATATGGGTACTAGCGGAACTATGGCACAAACTCCTACTACAGGTATGACAGCAGGAACAACAGGAGTAGGTTTAACTAATTCTACTTCAGTAGGCCAAGCAGAAGTTCAACACGTAAAGAAAAAAGTTAAAGAAAGTGGTAATATGAATCCTACAAATACAGGTTTATATTAATTTTTATAACTCCTTGAGTATTCATACTCAAGGAGTATTTACATTAGTAAAACTTGTTTTTCATTAAACATAGTAGTTTTTCTTAAGTAATAATTTATTAAGATTTTATATCATATTTTTTTATCTTTGTAATTATAAGTAATATGATTGGTATAACTCCTGCGGCTACGAACCCCATATATCCTATATACTTATAAACTTCCTCCGCTTGATTTATAGTTTTTGGAATCATTGATACAATAAAAGACAAAGCAATCACAATGAATGCAACACGATTAAATTTCATCTTCCTACAATATTTATGAATAAAAAAAACTGTCCCATATGCCCATAGGGTAATTGTACAAAATACAGACATTAACCAAAATGCTATAACAATACCATCCAGTCTGCTTAAGAATTCAAAAGCCTTAATTTCGGTTCTTCGTACTGCAGCCAGCAATGCAGCTTTATAATGTATAACGGAATGTCCCATGATAGTCACACAAGCTTCCACTTCAAGTATATAAAGAATTCCTATGAAAGCTACCATAAAAACTGTATATTTAAATATTTTTTTATTATTTATTTTTCTATGAAGAGGTATTATACCAATTAATTCCATCCCCATTAATGGGCCTATTGTCACTGGAATTGCTTTAAAATATGTCTTTATATCTTCTACAACAAAAAAGGGTTGCAAATTGATTAATTTGCCTTGCGTAAATAAGGATACAATTGTAACTAAAAGCCCTATAATAATGACCACACCATATATTTCACAAAGCCTTGCAATACTTTTCAATCCTTTTATTACTGCATAGTACGAAATTAAAAATATAAGTAAATTCAATGTCCATATAGGTGTTTTTATTAAAATGCTAAGCTTAACTGCTTCGCTAACTATTCTTGTTGTAATAGTAAATGCAAAAAAATAATATATAATGTATATACTGATGAATATATATGTTATAAATTTTCCAGTTAATACCTCACTATACTCATCTATTGTTTTATTTTCATGAACATATCCAAGATATGTAAATATATATGTGAAAATAATAGCTATTACTATTGCAATTAATAAGGCAAACCATCCTCCTGTTCCTGATTTTTCTACAATATCTTTAGTAAGGGGCATAATGCCGTACCCTACAATTACACCGAAAATTATAAATGAAATTTGACTATTAGTAAGGTGTTCTTTCAATATATGTCACCTCCTCATAGTCATACATTTCCCATTTCTAGTATATTTTATAACATTTTACCTGTAGTTCATCCATTGTGAACAACACTCACACATTTTCAAATATCCCATAAAAAAATACTAGCTTCTTTATTAAGAAACTAGTATTTATAAAGGAATGTTAGCTTATACACTTTTATAATTTAGACACTTTAATTATATATAGAGGGCTAACAATCCCTATTAGCATATTATTCTCTTATAATAATTGAATGTTTGCTCTTTCACATGCAAGCATCATTTCAACTGGCCAAATTGATGCTTGAACTTCTCCTATATGGGCCTTTCTTAAGAAGAACATACAAATTCTTGATTGACCAATTCCACCACCTACTGTATATGGTAATTCCTTATCTAATAACATTCTGTGGTATTGTAATTCTTTTTTATCTTCACATCCAGATATGGTTAACTGTCTTTCTAAAGATTCCTCATCAACTCTTATTCCCATTGAAGATAATTCAAATGCAGACTCAAGTATTGGGTTCCAGAAAACTATATCTCCGTTTAATTCCCAGTCATCATAATCTGGAGCACGGCCATCGTGTTTCTCTCCTGATTTTAAATCTCCACCAATCTTCATAATGAATACAGCTTTATGCTTTTTACAAATAGCAGTCTCCCTTTCCTTTGATGTAAATTCTGGATACATATCTTCTAGTTCTTGAGCTGTTACAAAGAATATCTCTTCTGGTAAAAACTTTTCATAATCATCATATACTTCTTCTCCTACGAAATCTTCTGTAGCTTTGAATACTCTATAGATACCGCTTACAATTTCCTTTAATTTTTCTTCAGTTCTGTCTTCCTTTTTAATTATCTTTTCCCAATCCCATTGATCTACATAGATAGAATGTAAGTTAGTAAGCTCTTCATCTCTTCTTATTGCATTCATATCTGTATATAGTCCAGTTGCTTCTTCAAATCCATATCTATATAAAGCCATTCTCTTCCATTTTGCTAAGGAATGAACTATTTGAACTTCCTTTCCTCCAATTCCCTTCACATCAAATCCTACGGCTCTTTCTATTCCATTTAAATCATCATTTGTTCCCGTCTCTGGTGCTACAAATAATGGTGCTGATACTCTAGTTAAGTTTAATTCCTCAGCTAATGCTCTTTCAAAGAAATCTTTCACTTTCTTAATAGCTACCTCTGTTTCAATAACATCTAATACTGGTGTGTATTCTTCTGGTACAAATAGTTTATACATAATTCTTCCTCCTCTTGTTTTTTCACAATATTCGTAATCTTCTTAATATTCCGATTATATTCATTCCATAATTGGCTCTATTCCTTTTTTGGGTATTAAAAAAACCTTCCACCCCTGCTACTTAGCAGGGACGAAAGGTTGAATTTCCGCGGTACCACCCTAAATTGGCAATATGCCCTCTTTATCAGTACGGATTGGTATATAATCGATACTGTCCACTAGATAACGGTTTGGTTCCGTCTAAGCCTACTTTCTTGCGATTTCGGTTAGAAACTCAGAGATGTTCTTCATTAAAGATTTCGTGTTGGTCTTTCACCGTCACCAACTCGCTAAGACTACCTTCTTTAATTACTCTTCTCGTCACAGTTTTTATTACTGAGGTTTTCTTTTATTGATGATAATTGTACATGACACAAAAACATTTGTCAATACTTTTTGAAAAGTTTTTTTATTTTTTATCTATCCAGTTTTTGATTTCCTGTACAATAGGTTCTATTACACCCCTTTCAAAGGGACTTTTTAATGTGGCGCTTTTAACTAGCTTTAAGAAAGACAAACTTCCACCACGTTTACATAGGTTTATATAGTCTTGCCATGCTTCTTGTCTGTTTTTATTAGCCTTTGACCAGAATTGGAATGCACATATTTGTGCCAATGTGTAGTCAATATAGTAAAATGGATTTTTAAATATATGACCCTGTTGATACCAATATGAACCCCTTTCTAAGAATTGATTATTTTCATAATCCCTATGGGGTAAATATTTTTTTTCCAATTCTCTCCAAGCTCTTTTTCTTTCCACAGGATTCATCTGTGGGTTGTTATATATTATATGCTGAAATTCGTCAACTAATACACCATATGGTATGAATAATATGGAATTTATTAAATGACCATATCTATATTTGTCAGCTTCTTCTCCAAAAAACAGATTCATCCAAGGCCAAGTTAAAAATTCCATGCTCATGGAATGGATTTCACATGCATCTAGGGTTGGAAACTTATATTCTACTAAATCATATTCTCTACTCTCATAAACTTGAAAAGCATGACCAGCTTCATGAGTTAATACATCCACATCATCTATAGTTCCATTAAAGTTTGAGAATATATAAGGCATATTAAAACTGCCTATGTAAGTACAATATCCTCCAGGTGATTTTCCTTTTTTGCTAAGTAAATCCATACAATTTTTTTCTACCATATCTTTAAAAAATATTTTCGTTTCAGGAGATAATTCATTATACATTCTCTCTCCCATTTTAAGTATATACTCTGGGTCTCCGGCTAAATTTGCATTACCATCTTTAAAGGTGATTAATTCATCATAGTACTTTAATTTATTTACACCTAATTCTTTTCTTTGCATTTCTCTTAATTCAGTACAAAAGGGCACTATATATTTTAATACTTCCTCCCTAAATGTGGCCACCATCTCAGGAGTATAATCGGATCTTAACATTCTTTTATATCCTAAGTGAGTAAAATTTTCATAGCCTAATTTTTTAGCTATGTTAGTTCTTACCCTAACTAAATTATCATAGATAGTGTCTAATTTTTCTTCATTTTCTTCAAAAAACTCATATTTGGCTTCATTGGCTTCTTTTCTTGTATTTCTATCCTCATTCATTTGATAAGGTCTCATTTGAGATAAATTACATACTTCACCATTGAAATTAATGGAAGCTGCGGCCAATACTTTAGTGTATTCACTCATAAGTTTATTTTCTTCTTTTAAGTCATCTATTATGTCTTCACTAAAGGTATCTATGGTCAGACTGGCTATGGTGAATAACTGTTCTCCCCATTTATCCTTTAATTCTTCAATGTTATTCGATTTCATTAAAGTCTTATAAAATTTTGAAACTAAATCGTCATACTCAGGTTTATTCTCATCAAAGAATTCCTGTTCCTTTTCATAGAATTCTTCCTTTGTGTTTATGGTATGCCTAATATATACAATTTGTTCCATGGATTCAAATTCAACTCTTAAATTATTAATTTCCAACAATAATTTATTCTCAGTTTCAAAGTCATGAGCTTCCTCAAAGCTTAACAATAATTTATTAAATGTATTTTTAAGTTCTTCCATATTAGGTCTTTTATATTTCATATCTGCAAATTTCACCTATTTATCATCTCCTCTTAAAGCATATTTCAATAATATTAATATTTACCTAATATGTCAATTTAATCCTCATTTATTTCGTATTGACCATTTTTTATTCTTATAGTAAGATTAACCTAAAGTAAATATTTGGCTAGGGGAGTCAGTGTTACTGTCTGAGAGTAAGAATGATAATTCTTTAACCCTTGACCTGATCTGGATAATACCAGCGTAGGAAAGCACCTTTAATATGCATAGAATCTATTGAGCATGTACCTATTGTTGGTACATGTTTTTTTATTTTTAAGGAGAGTGATTATATTGAAACATTGTTTAACCATTGCCGGGTCTGATTCCTGTGGTGGAGCTGGAATTCAGGCAGATTTAAAGGCTTTTAGTGCCCTTGAAACTTACGGTATGAGTGTTATTACAGCCATAACAGCTCAAAATACCCAGGGAGTTTTTGCAACTCAAAACATTGATCCTGAAATAGTGTCTAAACAAATTGAAGTATTATTTGATGACATAAAAATAGATGCTATAAAGATAGGTATGGTATCTACTATAGATATTATAGAAGCCATATCTAAATCCCTTAAAAAATTTTCTTTACCTAAATTAGTAGTTGATCCAGTTATGATATCTAAAAGTGGCTTTGATTTATTAAAAAAAGAATCAAAGGACGCTTTAGTAAAGGAACTTTTCCCTATTGCCTACATAATCACACCAAATTTACTTGAAGCACAGGATATATTAGGTTATGAGATTAAAACTGTAGAAGACATGAAAAAAGCTGCAAAGGATCTTCATAAGCTAGGACCTGAAAATGTTTTAGTAAAGGGTGGTCACTTAGAAGGTGATGCCATAGACGTTCTCTATGACGGAGAAAACTATCATATATTTGAAGAAAAACGTATAGATTGTATTCATACCCATGGTACGGGTTGTACTTTATCTTCAGCCATAGCTGCCCATTTAGCTAAGGGATTTGATTTGGTAGATGCAGTTAAATACTCTAAAGATTATATTTCTACTGCCATTGCCCATGGAATATCAATTGGAAAGGGAGTAGGTCCTACTAATCACTTCTACAATCTATATAATAAAAAGGAGGAGTAATCATGCTTAATAATGAATTTGAAAAGGCATTTTCACTACTAAAAAGTAATTCACCATTAGTTCATCACATAACTAACTATGTGACGGCCCATATTTGTGCTGATATGACCTTGGCTATAGGAGCATCTCCCGTTATGGCAGATGCCATAGAAGAGGTAGAAGAAATGGTTAGTATGAGTAGTTCTTTAGTAATAAATATAGGAACTTTAAATGAAAGAACTGTAAAATCCATGATAAAAGCAGGAAAAAAAGCCAATGAATGTGGAACTCCTGTAATTTTAGATCCAGTAGGAGCAGGAGCTACTACCTTTAGATACGAAACTACAAAAAAATTAATAGAAGAAATAGATTTTGCTATCATAAAGGGAAACCTATCTGAAATAAAGACCATAGCAGGTCTTAGTACAAAATCTCGTGGTGTAGATTCTATAGATATGGATTCTAATTCCCACAATATTGCAAGAGAATTAGCTAAAAAACTAAATTGTGTAATTGTCATTACAGGACAAGAAGATATAGTATCTGATGGTGAAACTACCTTAGTATTAAAAAATGGTACTCCCCTTCTTGGGTCCATTACAGGAACAGGATGTATGAGTGCTTCTTTAATAGGATCTTTTGTAGGGGTTGGTCTATCCCCTTTAACTAGTGCTTCCCTTGCCATTTTAACCATGTGTATTAGCGGAGAAATTGCAGCTAGACGCCTCTCTAATGATTCTGGTTCTAAGTCCTTTAAAACATATTTAATAGACGCCGTATACAATATGGAATATGATACAATTTCTAAGGAGATGAATGTGGAATATGTATAATCTAGATGATAAAAAACTATATTTAGTAACGGACATGTTTAATTTTTCCTTTCAGGAACTTTTACAAAGGGTTGAAAAGGCCATAGAAGGAGGATGCACCATAGTTCAAATCAGAGAAAAGTCTGCAAGTTCAAGGGAATTTTATGAAAGGGCTATGGAGATGAAAGAACTATGTGAAAAACACGGTGCTCTTTTCATAGTAAATGATAGGATAGATATTGCTTTAGCTGTTGATGCCCACGGCATTCACCTAGGACAAAGTGATTTATCTATAGACATTGCAAAAAAAATTCTTGGTAAAGATAAAATCATAGGTATTTCTGCCAATAACATTGAAGATGCAAAGGAAGCTGAAGAAAAGGGAGCCCATTACATAGGAGTAGGAGCCATATTTCCTACTACCACAAAAAATGATGCCCAACATGTAGATTTAAATACTTTGTATCATATTCAATCCCATATTAATATTCCAATCTATGCCATAGGTGGAATTAATTTAGACAATGCATGTGAAATTTCAAATAAAAAAATACATGGAATAGCCATATCCTCATGTATTTTAAAAGCCAATTGCCCTAAAGAAGCATCCTCAACTTTAAAGAAATTATTTTAATATTTAGTTGATAGTAGTCTCTATAACTGCTATCAACTTTTTTAGTTTCTATGAAATCATAAGAATCTATATATACAAACTTCTAATAGCATTAATCTTCCTTCTCTATTATCTTTAATATTTCACTTCCGCAACATTTTCCAGATGGATTTTCAATTTCACAATTACATTTACCCATAGTACCAGCTATTTTATTTACTTCAACTATAGTTCTAGCTCCATGTTCCCTAACTACCCTTATTACTTTTTCTTCTGTAATCTCGCTACAATAACATATATATTTTGGATTGGCATCTTCCTTAAAAGCCACTGGAACTTTAATTTTATCCTTTTCTATTACAACATTACCTGAATAATATACTACGTCACATTTACTGTCTTTACATAAAAAATACTCTTTCTCTGAAATGTGCCTATTATCTTTCACTAAGTGCCTTACAGTTATAGGTTTAATTAGCTCTCCCTTATTACCGCATTTAGGACAAGACTCTTTTTTTAGTGTTTCCCCAACACTATTAACAGGTCCTCAACAGTTTTTCTTCATAGTTCTCACCTCAACCATATGATACCATATAAAAAAATAAAAATGGGACCTAGTCACATCTTTAAATTTCCAATGTAGTTTCATCAATCCATTTCCATTCTGGTTTATTTTCTTTTATTTTTTCAATTAAATTAAACATGGCTAAATCTTTCTTTTTAGCTTCTATCATCACATCAAAATCCCTATTTAAATGCTGGCATTTTTCTATAAAACCAATGAAATCTTCTATTCTAATGTAATCTGCATGTTTCCTATCGTTCCCCCCCTCTTTAGGGCTAGATATGTGGATTTTAGGAGGAAAATATTCACCCTCCCATGTATCAAATATGGGTTTTATAATATCTTTTATTTTTTCACCTTTATTATTACAAAGATGATGATGTATATCTAATACCATAGGTGCCTTAATTTCATCACAAATGTCAAGTACTTCCTTTGCAGTAAAGGTTTTATCATCGTTTTCAAATATTAATCTACCCTTTAAAATATCGGGCAGTTTATGAAAGTTTTCAATTAACCTTTTAGTTGCCTGCTTTTTTCCCCCTTGGCTGGACCCTATATGTATAACCATTTTCCCTTGAGGATATTCCATACATTCAAAGTGTTTATTATGATGCATTAAATTCTTTATGGTTTTTTCTATCACATCCTCTTTAATACTATTTAGTACATTAAATTGATCGGGATGGGTATCTACCCTCATGTTATATTTTTTTACTATATTTCCTATAATTTTTAAGTCTCTACAAAAATACCTTTCAAAGTCCCACTCTACTTCTGGATGAGTTGCCAAGGGTATTAGTTTGGATGTTATCCTATAAAAGTGTATATTATTTTTACCATTATACTTTAATATTTTCTCTAATGCTTCCACATTTGATCTAGTTACTCGTTTTAACTCCATTAATTTTTTTTCTGTTGATAGGGTTTTATATCTAGCAAATGTAAGGTTGCTAGATGTGGTGATTTTCCCTAGTTTAAGAGCAATAGCCACATAACCAAATCGGATTTTCATAAAATCATTCCTTTTTTTAATAATAATAATTGGTCTACCCTTTATACTTAATACACTTTTAGTATTCTTTCATTATTAAAATTTTATGTTAAAAAAAATCCATGTTTTATATAATATAAAACATGGATTTTTATAGTTACTCCATAATAAGTTTTACTTCTAATGCCCATTTAGACTTCTTTGCATCCTCGTCCATAGATTCACTGCTTTCGAAATTTTCTCCTTCATAAGCATATAATAACCAAACTGGAATTTTTTCTCCTAATTCTATTTCTTTATCCTTTTCTATTTTTTTCATCTCATAATAAAGGCCGGACTCAAATTTGTCTATGAATTGTATGGATGTGGTATTTCCTTCCTCCTGTGAAAAAACTGTTATCATTTTAAACTCTGAGTCATTATCATCATCATAAACTTCCTTTAAGGATATGGAAAATTCACCCTTAATCTCTTCTTTAAAATCAACTTCCATTAAATTTCCCGTATTTTTAACCTTTCCATTCTCCCAAATTTCATAAATACTTTTTAATTTTTTACCTTCCCCCTCATAATCAACTTTTACACAGCCGCTTATAATTTCCAAGTGAGGTTCTAACTTTTTATATTTACCTTCAAATAATTCTGATTTTCCTATAATGTTTTCATGTTTTGACTTTGTCATATATCTTATACCAAATAAAATCAATGCTACACATATGATTAAGAGTACAATTTTCAATACTTTTTTCTTATTCATAATACCCCTCCTAATTTAATTGTATAGTTTTTTTCTCCTAATATGCTAAAAATATGAGACAAGATTTAAAAATATTTAATTGCCCTTTTATTGCCACAAAACTGTCACATTAAAAGGATACACTATAGTTAAAAGAAAGGAGAGATAACATGAAAAAATTAATTTCTTTAGTACTAACTATCATATTAGTACTTTCCGTATCTATAGTTGCCTTTGCAGATGATACAACACCAAGTAAAGGTTACTTTAGCAATTCTGGTCTAAGTAAAGAAGAAATACTAGAAAAGAAGATGGAAAGAATTGACGAAATGGTTAAAGAAGGTACTTTAACTGAAGAGAAGGCTGCAGAATATAAGAAATTCATTAAAGAAAGATTGGAAACTTGTGAATATCCAGGACAAAATAGAGGAACTGGAAAAGGTATGAGACTAGGCTTTGGTAGAGGTAAAGGAACAGGTAGAGGCCTAGGCAGAGGTCCCTGTTGTCAATAAATAGAAAGACGGTTATTAAATAGTTAATAACCGTCTTTTTATTTATTTTTTCCTAAATGATATTATTGATTTGTCATCACTATATAGTATTTCCAAATTAAAAATTTCAGCTATCTTTTCAAAGGTTTTTAGTGAGTAAAAGGATATATGTGTAGGGTCCCTTCTATACCACCAATCTTTAAAGACTTCTATATCTTTAGGAGGAAACATGGTCATTACAGCCAGTACACCCTTTTCCTTCAAAAGATCTACTATATTCTTAATATCACAGATAGGCTCATGAAAGTGTTCAAAAACTTCTGTGGAAGTTATTAAATCATATTTTCTTGACTTATAATCCACATCCTTTGCATAATGTCTATCATATATGTATGAGTTGAATCCTCTTCTTTCTAATAATACAGATAATACAGGCTCTGGTCCTGAACCATAATCTAGAGAATCTCCCTTATGTACAAATTCACCAGTTGCCTTATCTAGAAAGTTTTCAAATCTAGCCACATATTTTTCATCTTCCAAAGAATTATTATGCTTATCATATACATTTCTCTCTTCTTCATAGGAAACATGATGAACATTACTTTGGAATATGAAGTCACACTCTCCACATTTAAAATACTCATGATTAAATTGAGTATCTAATATTAAGGTAGTATGACTTTCACAAATCTTACACTTTATATTGCTCATCTTACACCTCGTATAATGGTATATCTATTGAAATAATTCTTTAAAAGCTTTAGCAACTATTTCAAATTCTTCGTCACTTTCTATCTGATCTAAAACTGGACCTTCTTCTGTTTCTTCAAAAGTATATATAAATGCATCTTCTTCTCCCACAGGAAGTAAAGCTATATACTCTTTATTTTCTACTTCAAATACACCTATAACTTCACATTCTAACTCTTCTCCATCATCTAAAGTTAAGTACATCTTTGCAGCTTCTTCATGGGAATGATGTCCACAACCTCCACCGCAGCAACCTCCATCTTCATGCTTATGCTCATGCTTATGCTCATGCTCACCATTGTTACAACCACAATTATGTTTTTCCATAAAATCATTCCTCCTAGTGTTGATAATTAATTTCATTCTAATTATACCCTAAAATCCACAAAATTAAAATCAAAAGAGACTACTATTTTTATACATAGTAGCCTCTTTACATTTATTCGTAGGTGCCCCTCACAATTATATCCTTATTTAATATCATAATCTTACCTCGAGCTATTACCGTGTCTATATCTAAATTTTCATCTACTATTAAAACATCTCCACAGGAACCTTCTTCTATGGATCCCTTCTTTGGATATAGTTTTAATCCCTTTGCCACGTTACTTGTGAAAAATCTAAGGGCCTCTTCCATTTCAAAGGAATTACTTTTCACCATATACTTAAATTCTTCATATAAAGTATCTACTTGGGATACACCTATTTGTGTCATATTTCCCTTAGAATCGTATTTAGACCAACTACCATATCCATCTGAGCTTATGGTTATATTATCCATAGGAACATTCTCTTCTATAGCCATCTTTATAACTTTTCCTGGTCTTAAATCTTCATATATTCCGCAAGTTAAGTCTATATAACCACCCTCTTTGGCAAATTCAAAGGATTCATGTAATAATTCCACTTTTCTATTCACATGGGTAGGCCTTATAGTTCCTATTGGTAGATCTGAATCATTTATTATATCTTTAATAGGTTTTAATCCCTTTTTACCATTTCCCATATGAACGATTACTATACCTGCCTTATCAGAAAGCATTCCTGCCACACGAGCTTCTGAAGCTACCTGCTTTAATTGATCCTTTGTCACATGAGATGATCTATGGTCTGATAAAGCTATTTTAACTCCTATTATCTCATCTATGAATAATATATCCTTTTTAATAGATTCTGTTAAAGTTATAGTTGGATATTCATAGGAACCCGTTGCCAAATATACGGATAGGCCTTCTTCCTTCAAACCCTTTGCCTTTGCAACTAAATTTTCTATACTTCTCGTAGTTCCATCCGTACCTAACAATCCTAATACGGTAGTTATTCCACCTTTAGTTAACTTACTTAAAGTTATTTCTGGAACTCGAGTTTTAAAGCTACCTTCACCGCCACCGCCAGTAATATGAACGTGCTGATCAATAAATCCTGGTACCATTTTTTTACCCGTTCCATCAAGTATTTCTACTTTGTCATTCTCCATATGGATCATGTCATCTATACGAAGAATTTTTTCTCCCCCTAATAGTACATCTTTTTTCCCAATATATTTTGGTGTATACACTTGAATATTCTTAATTAAAATCATAAGTCTACTCCTTTATGCCCTTTGCTTTTTATCTTCTCCTGTATCATCTATCTTAGCTATTCCTATACCCGTTATGGCTAGTATTATGGCAACTACGATTCCCATATAATTTAAAACAGCCCAAGGTAAATATTCAACTGTACTTACCCCTAAGGTAGATGCCATATATGCACCAGCTGCTGACCAAGGTATTAATGGAACTAATACGGTTCCTGAATCTTCTAATGTTCTAGATAAGTTTTTCGCATGTAAATTTTTCTTCTTATATACATCTTTAAATAGTTCTCCAGGAATTAATATTGATAAGTAGGAACTTCCTGTTACAAAGGCCACCGTAAAACAAGATCCTATAGTTGATAATATAATTCCACTTGTTGATTTTACTCTCTTCATTATTTCTTGTAAAACAACATCAAGCATTCCTGCTTTACTTACAATACCTGCAAATCCCATAGCACAGAATATAAGTACTGTAGTTCCTGTAACAGATACTACCCCACCCCTATTTATAAGACGAGTTACTTCCCAAATTACTTCACCTTCATATCCTGTCATACTTACATTAAAACCTTTTACTATGGCTGTAAAACCATTTTTAAAAGTAAATCCTTGAACAAATACTCCTAAACAGACAGAGAACAAGCTCGTTCCTAGCATAGTGGGTATGGTAGGCCATTTTTTAACGGACCCAATAATAATTAATATTACAGGAAGAATCAAAACAATATTCCAACTAAACATTGCGTCTAATTGATTTAACATTACATTTACAGTCTCTGGAGTATTTATGTTCCCAGAAGCATTAAGACCAACTACAAAGTATACAATAATTGATATAATTGACGCTGGTACAGTAGTATATAACATATGCTTAATATGTTCGTATAATTCACTTCCTGCAGCTATTGGTGCAAGATTTGTAGTATCAGATAAGGGTGATATTTTGTCTCCAAAATATGCTCCAGCAACTACAGCTCCTGCTGTTGCAGGTAATGATACTCCAAGACCACCTGCTATACCCATAATAGCAACCCCTATAGTTCCAGCAGATCCCCAAGAAGTTCCTGTTACCGTAGATACTATGGCAGTTATTATAAATGCCGTAACTAATAAAAATTTAGGATTAACAATCTGAACACCATAGTAAATTATCATAGGCACTGTTCCTGAGAACATCCAAGAACCAATTAAAAATCCCACACTCCATAGGATAAGAGTTGCAGGAAGTGCTCTAGCTATTTTTTCAATAATAGCCTCTTGCATTTCCTTCCAACTATATCCTAACTTCCAGGCTATGACTCCAGCCACAAAAGCCGATAAAATAAGTAGGGGCTCTGTTCTAAACTTAAAATACCCATAACCAATTGCTAAAGACAATACCATAAATATAATAGGAATTAGTCCCTGCCCTAACGAAGGCTTTCTCTTTTCTCTTACAGACATTACATTTCCTCCTTAATTTTATTTTGTATATTCTTATCGCAATTTTCGTGCCATGTGTTTTTACTAACTTTTCTCTATTTTCTAACAAATTCTTCTTATAACTCTTTTATTTATGGATAAAATTATCCACTTCCAGGTCATAATCATCCATGTTATAGGTTATAAGATTCTAATATGCCCATTCCCCTTTTAGTGATCATACATCCACCTTTTCCATCTTCATTCTTAATCAATTGTTTTTTCTTTAACTTTCCAATTATGCCCCTTATTTTTCCCTCTCCTATAGGAAATTCTTCTTTTTCAGCCATACTCTTTAATTTATTTCTTCCAATTCCCCTATTGTCATTTATTTTTTCTAATACCCATAATTCGTTTTTATCTAAAAATATTTTTTCATCCTTTTCACTTTCATCAATCATATAATGGGGAAGTTCATTTACACTTAATTTTTTTCCTTCATATAATAGGGATATATATTCTACCACATTTATTAATTCCCTAACATTGCCCCGCCACTTGTAATTCTGTAAAAATTCTATAGCATCCTTTTCTATTACCTGGTTTATACATGATATATTTCTGTCATTAAAATATATCATAGTAAAATGATTTAACAGATAATTAATATCCTCTTTTCTCCTTCTTAAAGGAACAGTTTTTAATGGTAATATATTTAATCTAAAAAATAAATCTTCCCTAAACTTCTCTTTATCTATTAGCTTTATGAGATTTTTATTAGTAGCTCCAATAATCCTTACATCCACTAATATTTCTTCAGCTCCACCTACACGTCTTATCCTCTTTTCTTGAAGGACCCTTAATAGTTTCACTTGAAAATCTAAGGGCGCATCTCCAATTTCATCTATAAATATAGTTCCTCCATTGGCCATCTCAAACAATCCAGCCTTTCCTCCCTTTTGTGCTCCCGTAAAGGCCCCTTCTTCATATCCAAATAATTCACTTTCCAATAGATTAGGAGTTATGGCTGCTATATTAACTGGAACAAAGGGTTTGTTTCGCCTATAGGAATTGACGTGAATTCCTTGAGCTATAATTTCCTTTCCCGTACCATTTTCTCCCTGTATTAAAATAGTTCCATCGGTCTTAGAAAATTTTTCTGCAAGCTTAATAATTTTCTTAACATCTTCATTGCTAGTCATATAATCCTTTAATGTGTATAATTTATTTACAAATTGCTTCTCATAGTTTTTCTTAATTTTTTGATTGAGTTTTGATATTCTATCCGTATATTCCATATAAACAATATATCCAATGTGATGTTCAAAGACTATTTCATCTATATTCACTAAAATTTGTCTACCTTCTATTTCAGTTATTATGGATTCACTAGTCTTTTTAGAGAAGTCTAATTCTAATATATATTCTTGAATTCTCTTCATATATAGATCTTTTTTCTTCTTTCCTAACATACTATCAAGTTTATAATTAGTTCTTATTATACGGCCTAAATTGTCCACATACCCAATTCCAGATTCCACGTTATTAAAAATTCCTTCTAACAACTTTTCCGATTCCCTTGCTATTCTACGATTTATTTCTATGGATTTAGATATTTTAACTATATCCTTTACATATTGAGTTGTTAAATTCATATTTATATTCTTCTCTATTTTGAGATAGGATAGAATTTCATGGATAGTATTTATGTCTACTATTCTAGTTCCAATATTCATTACATGGGTCACATAGGATGGTACCAATTGCTCTTCCCCAGGTGTTATGGCAATGTGTAGTTTAGGAAATTCCTCAACCCCTGGATAAACAGGATGATATATTAAATCTTCAAAACCAATCTCTCTCAATTGTTCAATAGCTTCTAATGCAGAGTCCTCACTATCATTTACAAGTAGTACTTCTGTGGACGGAGGCAAACTTATTATACTTTGTATATTTTTATGATTTATTACCCTTTTAGCTATTACATAATCTATTTGCCCTTTCATTTCCCTTAAAACTATGGATGCTACCACATCACTTGTAAATAATATTAAATCCGTATCTAATTCCATATGTCTAACATATCTTGTTTGAAGCACTTCTATATTTATATAGGACCCTATCAACTTTTCTATTTGCTCTCTAATTCTATTTCCAGTAATTTTTCCCATACTTATAATAGTTAATTTCTTCATATTAATCCTCCATAGTTTTTCTCTCATATTTTATATAAGCTGTCCCATCCCCTTTATCTATTCTATACCTAAACCACTTCAAAACCAAATAAACTCTAGCTACTTACAAGGGAATATGAATAAAAAATTTTTAGAAGGTGGAACATCAGAACATCCTATGCTGCAAACAATTGTGAACCTTCTACCGCGATTATAATATTCACACTTTATAGTCTGATAGTGACTTACCATATAAACGTTTTTATTTATATGACCCAAGTAAGTTCATATAACTTTAGTTTGGAAGTAGTTTATCCATATAAAATATGTAAATTCTATACCTAAGTAAAAAAGATTCCCCTGTGGGAATCTTTTTTACTTATTTCTCATCAACTATTATTATTTCTTCATATCCTTCATTTCTTAATCTTTTCATTCTCTTATCTATTTTATTTTTATTGAAATTGTATACGGATACTATATTTCCATCACTAATCAATTCTTCTGACATACTTATGGCTTTATCAATATATTTATCATCTATAAAAACTAGGCCTATTTTCTTCTTTTTATTTGGTATTTTGAATCCATTTTCTTTGAATATAGATATGATTCTTTCAAAACCTATAGAGAATCCTACAGCTGGGATAGGTTCCTTTTGGAATTTGTTTAGAAGATTATCATACCTACCTCCACCAGCTATAGAGCCTTTAAACTCGTCACTCACTATTTCAAAGATAGGTCCTGTATAATAGCCCATTCCCCTTACTAGTGTAGAATCAAATACAATAGGATATTTTTTACTTACCACATTAATCAATTTCTCAAGTTCCTTTGAATATTCATTGTCAAAAGTACTCAAATCACTATTTAAATTTTTCATTAAATTATCTATTTTATCTTTTGCAAATCCCTTTGATACTAATTCCTCAACAACACCTTGATTACCTACCTTATCCATTTTATCTACTGTAATACATACTGTATTAAAATCATCTTCTTCAAATCCAGCTGACAACACTAATTCTTTAAGTAGTCTTCTGTCATTAATTTTAATAGTAAAGTTTTCAAATCCTAGCTCATATAAAGCCTTTGGTACTGTAATCATTAAGTCTATCTCCGCATAAATACTTTTATCTCCTATAATATCTATATCGCATTGTGTAAATTGGCGAAATCTTCCCTTCTGTGGTCTTTCAGCTCTCCATACATATCCCATTTGAAAGGCCTTAAAAGGCATAGGTAAATCATTTCTATTGTTAGCATAAAATCTACTCAGTGGTAATGTCAAATCAAATCTTAACCCTAAGTCACATAAAGCATTTTCAGATAAATCATCAAACTTTAGTTTCTCTCCTCTTTTTAAAATCTTAAATAGTAATCTTAAATTTTCACCACCATCACTATTATTAAGTAGTTCTAAGTTCTCAATGCAAGGTGTCTCTATTTGGGTATAACCTCTGCTAGCATATACTTTATTAATAGTTTCTTTCACCCAATTACGTAATTCCATGTCCTCTGGTAATACTTCAAAGGTTCCTTTTACTGGTTTAGTTCTAAATTTCATAATGATTTCTCCCTTCCTGTATTTTTCAAATAATAAAAAAGACATACTTCGTATGCTTCGCTAGGAAACCCTATGGTTTCCTTCGACGATTGCTATCGCAATCTGAGCACCTTCCTTCAGAACAGGCAGGGGAACTTTTCCCCTACAACCCCTTCTTTTTTTATTGATTTATATGTTTTATATTAATTAACTTTCTTATACAATAAAAAAAGTGCAGGTAATTATACCTGCACAAGGGTCCTTGTATATAAACAATACATCACCAACTCACAGATACAATACCTTTTAAATACCTTTAGGCTTGTATCTATGGAGAAATTTTTTCCATAAAGCAAGCCTCTTTAATGATGCATATGATGATGTAATAATAATCCTTTAATAGTATTCATTTTATATTCTCCTAAAATTTAGTTTTTTGAAGTATAACATAATAAAACAACTTTTTCAAGGTCTTATTAATTGACTATTTATTATAATTTATTAACAAAGACCTCTTTTAGTTCTTATATTTTATATTGTATTACCAATAATATATATTATGCCCATATAATTAATATTAATTGTAAGTCATATTCAAGTCCTTATTTTTTTCTCCCTTTTATTTTAACTTACTCTTCCTATATAGTAGGTATTTTTCCCCTGTCTCTTAGCCTCATACATGGCCTTATCTGCCACATTAATTAGTTCTTCCTTATCTTGTCCATCCTGAGGATATAAGGCAATTCCTATACTAACTCCTACCCTAATTTCTATTTCATCCACTTTTACCGTCTTTTTTATGGCCGCTATTGTTTTTGTAGCTATGTCTTTATGCTCATCCATATTATTACGTTTAGTTATTACAATGAATTCATCTCCACCAATTCTATATAATCTATCCTTTTCATTAATAGATTTTAACCTATCACTTATTTGCCTTAATACTTTATCACCTATTTTATGTCCATAATTATCATTTACTTCTTTAAACCCGTCTAAATCCAAGTAGTATATACCAAAGTTTCCGTTTTCATCTTTTATCTTATTAAAATCATTATTAAAGCTGTGTCTATTATACAATCCTGTTAGCTCATCATGATAGGCCATATAAGAAGACTTTCTACTCATATCCACATATTTAGTCACATCATTTACAAATCCTAGTACTTCTCTGTCTTCACCTTTGCCTTTATCCTTAGAAACTGGAATGAGTATGACCTCATAAAATTTATTATTATTTTCATACTCATAACTGATCTTTTCATTGTTAAATGCCTTTTGCAAAGGTTCACTGGCCTTTTGTATAAACTTATTTGAATATACTTCTTCCATTGATTTTGGCTCCATATCCTGGGATACATAGTTTTTTTCTTTCACTAGACGACCATCATTATAAACTATATAAAATGATTTATCCGTCCTCTGCTTACATCGAAATACATAATCTGGCACATTTAATAGGGCATCTTTAAATTGTTCTATTGTATTTAAACGATCTTTTTCCATATTAAGTATTTTATTGTATTTTACCTGCTCTTTATTTATTATGATAGATGTTATTAAACTAACAAACAAACTTAATACTATTCCTATAATAATAAACAAAATTTCATTATCTTCAAAATATCCCTTTTTAACTAGGGCACAAATAACTTTATGTTTATCTAATGGTATAAAAGCCAATTTATAATTTTTCTCATTGTATTTTACGGGATGAAATTTTACCTTTTCTAAATTTGAAAGAATTGCTGGTTCTATGCCAAAACTAATAAAATCTTTTCCTTTTAAATTTCCAAATTCCATTATAGGATCATATGTTAATTTCCTCTTAGGCTCCTTATATGTAATCCAGTTGTCCTTATCTATTATACCTATCATTTCTATACTGTTAACCTTTTCACTATATTGATTTAACAGCTTATTCAATCTTTCAGCTCCATCGTAGCTATATTTTTCTTCATCTATAATTCCATTTATCAAGTAATTTTGTTCTTCATTCAAATAATATGCAAATTTATAGTAATGCTTTCTTCCTGTTTTCCTAAATTCGTTATACAGATATGATTTAGGACCAACCCAATAATCTTCCTTTCCATACCCTTTATTAATACTTACACTTCCCATACCGAATAATTGTATAAAGGCATCATTCCAATATCCCCAACTGGATGTATCTGCTCCTACTTCTGCCGCAACAGTAGATTTTGAGATATATACTTTACCATCTTTTTTCTTTTCCAATATGGCCAATTGTGATAAATCATACTTCTTTTTATATTTGTTTAACATTTTCAAGTCTATATCCTTTAAGGGTATATTTTTCATGTCAATAGATAGGTCTTTTAACCTATAGTATAAATCTTCTTCTATATCACTTTCATTGTAATAGGCGAACTTGTAATTTTCCTCAATTGATACCTTTAATGAAGACGACAAAAACTCAAGAAATTCTTCTTGAGATTCATTAAATTTATTCACCATAAAAAAATATATTGTCATAAACATCACTAGTGCAATTAGAAAACTTATTATCACGAGTTCTAATGTTCTCTGGCGTTTAATCCTATGCACTTCCATACAAATCCTCCCGTTGTCCTATTTACAATTTTCAACCCCTATTTTAGAATATCATATTTTTCCATAATTAAACAGTATATCCATCTATTTTCCATTTTTTTCTAATCATGATTAAGTACTTACCTTAGAACCTATAGTCCGTTTTCTTCTTATATGTTCTTCCTAAATAATCTGTAATTATCACTTCTATATCTTCATAAGAATCTTGTGTACTTTCGTATTCTACTACGTCATCATATTCTATCCTTTTAAATTCCATATCCCTTTCAAATTCAAAGGGATTATATATACTAGCTTTCTCATGTATAATCTTACCATCTTTAAATATTTCTATTTCTTTTTTAGGTTCATCATTACTATAAACATTAACTTTAATATCCTTTAATCTCAGTTTGTCTTTATTTAATTTATCATCTAGGCCCTTAAAAATATAGTCTAGTCTATTACCTACTTCCACCCTAAATTTTAAAATTACATTTCCCTTTCTATTACTCTTTTCTATAAAATCCATATCTATATTTAATCTATCCTCAATGGCACTGGCCAACTCTAAGGATTCTAATCTTTCACTTATTATATTATTTTCATTTTTAGCTACTACCTTAACATCATAATCACTATCACCACTCAACTTTAAGTTGGCATTATAGTTTAAGTTCCCTAAATCTTTTGCTAAAACTTCATTCCACTCTTCAACTTTTCCATTTTTTCGTCTTCCATAGGATATATAGACCTTATGTTCCTTATCTAGTTCACGTAAACTCCAACTAAAATTAACTTTAGCAATCTTAAAATCTTCATCAATGGACATAAATTCATGACGCTCATTATATAACCATTGTTTTTCATTATATATCTTATTCATAGTATTTTGTACGCTGGATTCCATATTTCTTACTTCATTTTCCACTCTTTCTATGGAATTCATGACCCTATTCACATTATTTTCTATCCTTTTAATGTTAAAGTACATGTTAATGTTTAATATTAATAGGCACCCTATAATTATATACAGTCCTTTTTTCTTCATTTTGTTCCTCCAAAAAGCATTATAGTACACAACTCTATATAGTTCGCAATATAAATAAAAAGTCCTTCTTTTCTTTAAAAAAAGGACTTTTTATATAATTTTATTTAATAAGTTGATTAATTACCAATTGAATATTCATTTTATATATTCATTACAGATAATCCAATTTCCTTTACTTTACCATTATCTAATTTAAAATTTAATGTATAAGTTCCAAATCCACCCTGTCCATAACTATATGTAATTGCTACAGGATTGTTTTTCTCATCATAAGATATGAATCCTCCATTTTCATAATATGCTCCATATATGAATTTATTTCCTACCTCATCTATGGTTCCTGTACTCTCATATGGAAACTTATTAATTACAGATTCAAATGTGTCTCCTATCTTAATATTTCTAGGCCCATTTATTTTCTCATCTTTAATTATTATTTGTCCTACTGTATGTTGACCTACCCCCATTGGGTCAAATTCCACATATCCAAAATCATAATAATTTTTGATTAGTTCACCTTCCCAAACTTCATCATAGATTTTTTCCACTTTTATAGGTTCTCCTAACAAGTTCTCTACGTCAACCTTTTTCATATCAATATTAACACCTAATATTTTCACATCTTCAATTGAAAATATTTTTTTCTCTAAAGCTTCCTGTTTTTTTTCTTTAGTAGTACAACCAGCAAAACTAGAAATAATAAATATTAATATAACTATTCCTACTAACCCCTTTTTCATATTTTTATCACCCTTCCCTACTTTTATTTATATTGTTGCCATGATTTAAATGAATATATCTTACCTTACAAAATAATTTCATAACTTTGTATATTTTTTCTTTTTATTAAATTCATTAATGGCTTATTATGCATATACCACATTTTTTCTTTTTTGGTGTAATTTTTCACTTTTAAATCATTTTATCATAGTATCTTATGCCTATCAATATATGTAACAATATGGTAATAATATGTAATATAAATGCAAATGTACACAATAAAAAAACTCTTTTGGTCATATGACCAAAAGAGTTTTTAGTTTCCATAAATTAAGCGTAGAATCTCAAATCATCCCTATTAGATTTATAGGTTTTAATTCTCTCTTCCCTACTCTTGGTATGAAATTCAAAAATATAGCCATCAGGATCTCTAAAGTATATAGATTCCCAATTTCCCGTATGATCTACTCTTCCCTTTATAAAATCTATTTCTAATGATTGTAGCTTGTCAATAAATTTATCATAATCAGATTCATCAATAGAAAAACTCATATGGGAAGATGGATCAGATTTCTTATTTTTACATATATCCTTTTCCACATTGAGAGCAATCCATAAACCATTTAAATCAAAATAAGCTAGATTTTTTCCTTCAACTAATAATTTAGCGCCAAAGACCTTTTGGTAAAATCTAATGGATTTTTGTAAGTCAGAAACGGAAAACATCATATGATTAATTCCCTTTATGTCCACATTTACCCCTCCTAATCCAACCTAAATTTATATATACTCTCAATATTCTTTTTCTAATTGGAAAGTCCTTCCTATTTTTTCATATATTTAAAGTTTTTTAGACTTATAAAATCTTTTAATCATATTACTCAGGTAAAAGTATAAACCTAATGATAAATAATATTCCTAAAATATACATAATAGGATGTACTTCTTTATGCTTTCCTACTGCTATTTTCATAATTGGATAAAATATAATTCCCGTTGCTATACCATTAGCTATGCTGTAACTAAATGGCATCATTGCTATAGTAAAGAAGGCTGGTACAGCCTCACTAAGGTCAGTAAAATTAACATCTTTTATAGATTCCATCATTAAAACTCCAACAACTATTAATGCAGGTGCTGTAGCTTGAGCTGGTACTATTCCTACCACTCCTCCGAAAAATAAAGACAATACAAATAATACACCTACCACTAATGTAGTTAATCCCGTTCTTCCACCTTCCGCAATTCCTGCTGTAGACTCCACATATGTGGAAGTTGTAGTTGCCCCAAACATGGAACCAAAAGTAGTTGCTATAGCATCTGTAAGTAATGCTTTTTTCATATTTCTAATTTTTCCATCAGGTTGGATCATTTCTGCCCTTTGAGCAGTACCAACTAACGTTCCTATAGTATCGAATAAATCAACTAAACTAAAAGTAAGTACTACCATGACTATACTAGTTATGGCTCCTATTACACCCTTTCCTCCATGGGCTAACAATCCTCCAAAGTCCATTTTCATAAATGTAGGCATTATGGATGGAGGTGCACTTATTATTTTAAGACCACTCACTTGAGTAATTCCCATAGGTATACCTATTATGGTAGTTAACAATATGGATATTAACATGGCTCCCTTAACTTTTCTTGCCATTAATATACACATGATAATTATTCCAATTAAAGTTAAAAGTACATTTTTATTGGTAAAATCTCCGAAACTCATTAATGTCCCCGGGTTAGCTACTACAACACCACCACTTTTTAGTCCTATTAAGGCTATAAAAAGTCCAATTCCAGCTGTTATGGCCACTTTAATATTATTAGGCAGGCAATCAACTATTTTTTCTCTAATGGATGTAATCGTAATAAGTATAAATAATATTCCAGATATGCTTACTGCTGCCAAGCCCTGTTGCCATGTGTATCCAAGAGTTAAACATACACTATATGAAAAAAATGCTGTAAGACCTATTCCTGGTGCAACAGCAAAGGGTAAATTAGCATACAATGCCATTATCAAAGTTCCTATGGCAGAGATAATACAGGTTCCTGCAAATGCTGATGCCACAACTTGGTCATTCATAGTATTTAAATTACCAGCAGCATCCCCTAGTAGACCAAGGCTGTTCATTCCTGATGCCTTTAAGATATTAGGAATTACCAATAGGGCATAGGCCATTGTAACAAAGGTAGTGAATCCTGCCAATATTTCTGTTCTTATATTTGTATTATGTTCTTTTAATTTGAAAAATGATTCCAATAGATTTTCTGAATTTTTTTGTGTTATCTCCATGTACATATCCTCCTAAAATAATTTTGAACATAAAAAAGGCATACTCCGTATGCTTCGCTAAGAAACCCTATGGTTCCTTTCGACGATTACTAGCGTAATCTGAGCATCCTCCTTTAAAGAGACAGGGGAATTCTTCCCCCACATCCCCTTATTTTTTAATTTATAATTTCTTATAAATTAAAAAATCTCCGTCACAAGATATAAGCAATCCTGATGACAGAAATCATCTCCTAAATTATTCTAAGCTGGATTACTCATAGTGAGAAATTTATGGTTTCTCGTAGAAACTCCTGATCCATATTATCAGTATTATATGAGTGACGTTTATAAAATTTATATTGTTAAAAATCATAACACCATAAAAAAATAAAGTCAATAGAATGACTTTATTTCAAATGATTTGGAATTTTTTAAATTTTCCCTTTTAAAACTCTATTACCTATAATCACACCTATTAGGAACAATAGTATTGCCAACAAGTATATCCACAAAGGTATATTTACTATCTTTCCAAAGGAATGATTTTTATTAATTCTCACATACAATATGCTTATGAGATTATATAAGCTATGACCATATACACACACATATAAAGACTTGGTTTTATAAAAGCATATGGATAATATGATTCCTAATGTAAAGGGAGCTATTAGTTGCCATGGATTAAGATGAAATAAGGTAAATATTCCAGTGGAGTAAAATATGGCCTTGGGTGGGTCATATTTTTTTAAAAAGCCATTAAGTATAATTCCTCTAAATAAACATTCTTCAACTATAGATGCTACTAACACTCCTCCTATTAGGGATCCTAATAAACTTATATTTCCTCCAAATAGATTTTCAAATAAAACTTTTATTTCTTCTTTCATAGGAATGAATGTAAGTACTAAATTTTCTATCCTCACAATAATTATAAATGAGGATCCTATAATAATAGTAAGTGGAAATAAATAATGGATAATTTTTTTATCATAGTAAAAAAAAATCTTTAAATTCACACCCATGTTCTCATTCTTTAGATAATTTAATAATATAAAAAAGCTAAGGATAGTTTCCATAGAATATATACCTGGATTGTTAGGACTAATATTAAATATACTGCCTAATAATACTAAAATGCAATCACAAGTGATGGTTATTAATAAGTACACACTTAATATGATTGTGGCAGAGCCTACAGATAAATAATCATTTCTTTCATCCATACAAGCCTCCTACTTTATTTCGCTTATTAAGTATATATTCTAAATAAACTTATCCCATTCCATTTGTATAATATAAAAAAAGATACAGTTCTATTAACTGTACCTTAAATGTCATAAGACTATTTATCCTTTCTATTCCTTGCATAATCTACTATGGCCTTTTTCAAAGCCAAGGACCCTAATACAGAGCAATGTTCTTTTTCTGGTGGCAATCCTCCCAGACTTTCTATTATATTCTTTTCAGAGATAGCATAAGCTGCCATAACAGGTTTATCCTTTGCTAATACAGTTGTCATACTACTAGATGCAATAGCACCACAGCAACCATGTACCTGAAATTTTATATCCTTTATAAAATCATTATGTACTTTTATGTATATCTTCAAATAATCTCCACATTCTGGATCCCCGGCTACTCCCATTCCATCATAATTTTCTATCACTCCCACATTTCTTGGATTTTGAAAGTGATCCATTGTTATTTGTGAATACATAACCATCCCCCTAGTTTTAAGCATATGCCCTTTATTTATAATTATACCATAAAAAAGGCATACTTCGTATGCTTCGCTAGGAAACCCTATGGTTTCCTTCGACGATTGCTACAGCAACCTGAGCACCTTCCTTTGAATCGGGCAGGGGAACTCTTCCCCTACAACCCCTTCTTTTTTTATTCATTTATATGTTTTGTGTCAATTAACTTTCCCAGACAATAAAAAAAGATACAGCATTAGCTGTATCTCCTAAACTTGAATCACTTGAACATGATCTGCTATTATTCTCATTTCACCTTCATCTAATAGTAACCTATAATCAAATTTACCTTCATCGCATAAATGAACTTCTTCATATAAACATAACCTAGATATACTATTTTCAGGCATATCCAATACCTTTATTCCCTCAAATAATATTCTAAAGTCTCCACCCCTATAGCAGTCATAACAGCATGAACTACCATCTAACTCTATTATAAGTTCATCTTCCTTAGGTCTTTGAATATCTAGTATTATGGCATCATGTATACTACATTTTTTAAATTCAACCATGCTTGTTGGCAATGAGTTTGCAATTTCTCTATAATACTGATTATATTCACTACACATATTTTCCCATTTTTCATGAAATTTACTTACTAACTCAGGAATTTTTAATTGTAACGCTTCCGATGGACCTTCTTCTGTATATAGCCTTTCCCCATTAGCTATATATTCTCCTAATTCCGGTATCATACTTACTATTGCCTTTTGGTATGTAGATTCCTTGTCTTTGAATTGTTCTTCATAAGATTCTCTCCAAAACTTCTTAACATTCTTCTTTTCTCTAAATAGAGATAATTCTGTAAGCCCCATTACATCATATAAGTTTCTTTTAAAAAACTTCATCCAAACCCCTCCAAAGCATCTTCTCAAGATTATAAACTTTTTCTTATGATTTTACTATAGACACTATTTATAACAAATAAAGTATTTTAATTTAACAACTATATGCTACATCTATTGAATTACATTTTATTCCACTAATTAATTATATCACAGTTGTTCTTCTCATCAAATACAGCATATGCTAATTACTTTCAAATGTAATGGAGGAAATTTTAAATTTCTTAAATATTTATTGTCTTGTCTTGTCCTGGGTATTTAAATACTTAGGTCTTTTTTTAGCTAGATTTATATCACTAAAAATATAATTTTTCAAGTCTGTAAAATTAAAAGGAGACATAGGAGCCACATAAGGTACTCCTAAGGTTGTAATAGAGCATAAATTGATTGTAATAAGTGTAAATCCCATAACAAATCCAAACAATCCAAATATACCCGTTATGAGAATCATAAAAAACTTTAGTATTCTAATTGGATTCATAATAGTATAATCAGGAGCAACAAAGGAGCACATAACAGATAGTGCTACAATAATAACCATAAGAGGACTAACAAGACCTGCAGCAACTGCCGCTTGTCCAATAACAATGGCTCCAACAATACCAATAGCTGGACCTATTTGTTTTGGAAGTCTTATACTGGCTTCCCGTAGTATTTCAGCTGTAAATTCCATTAATGTTGCTTCTATAAAAGCATTAAAAGGAACTGTCACCCTAGAACTTGCTATAGCCAAAATATATTGGGGTGGAAGTATATCCGGATGAAAACTAACCACAGCAACATACAAAGAAGATGCCGTTAATGATACGGCAAGAGCTACTACTCTCAATATTTTAGAAAACATTGCCAAATACATATTATCATAATGGTCATCACCCACATCTAAAAATTCAATAAAAGTTTTTGGCATAACTAAGGCTAGATTACTACCCTCTACAATAATAATAATCTTACCATCAAGTATGTTTGCACATGCCGTATCTGACCTTTCTACAATGCCCACCTGAGGAAACAGGTTAAAAGAGTCGTTTAATATAAATTTTTGAACATATCCTGATTCAAAAACCCCATCTATATTTATGGATTCTAATTTCTTTCTTACTTCCGTAACATACTTTTTATTTGTAATGTCTTTCATATAAATTAAACCAACATTGGTCTTTGTTCTTTTCCCAATTCTAAAATGATCTATTTTAAGGTTTTCGTCCTTTATTCTATATCTTATCAATGACATATTATCATCAAAATTTTCAGTAAAAGAGTCCTTAGACCCCCTTAGGGTAGTATCTATAACAGGTGGTTCAATGGACCTTTTTTCAACCTTCAAAGTATTTGCTACTATATACTTATCTTCATTAGGTGTGAAAATAATAGATGCTCCTGCTAAAATGTGATCAAGCATATTATTTTCATCATCATCAGTGGAAATATCATCTATATAAATAACGGAATTTACTATTTTATCAATACTAAGAATTTCATCCCTTCCATTTTGTAATATGGGTTTTATAATATTATTTGATAGACTGTCTTTATCTGTAATGTGTTGAACATATAGTATAAATACGTCCATATTCTTAATGGATAGTTTTCTTGTAGATATTCCTAAATCAGACTGCTTAAATTCTTTCATTTTATCCATAAATTTATTTTTAGCTTCCATATTATCCATCCTTTATATTTTCTTATCATATTTTTTTACCTTTGTAATTATTAATAATATTAATGGTATTACTCCCGCTGTTATCAACCCCAAATAACCAACATAATCCAGTATTTTTCCCACTTCATCAGCAGTCTTAGGTATCTGAGAAACAATAAAAGATGAAAGTATTACAATGAATGCAAGAATATTAAAATGAATTTTATTATAAAGTTTGTTAATCATAAAAATTGAACCATATGCCCCTAAAGTAATGGTACAAATTATGCACATAATCCATATAGTTAAAAAAATACCGTCTATCCTTTCTAAAAACTCAAGACTTTTTATGTCAATCCTTCTTATTGTAGCAAACAATGCGTCTTCATAATGAACAATACCATCCACTCCCATAACAGAAATACATGATTCTACATTAAGGATATAACAAAATCCTATAAGTCCTATCATAGCTATTGTGTATTTAAATATTTTTTTATTATTCTTATTGTTATCAAAGGGGATAATCACAAGTATTTCTATTCCTAAAAAAGGGACCAGGGTAACTAAAGTTGCTTTTACATATGCCCCCATATGCCCTGCTACAAAAAAAGGTTTTAAGTTGATTAACTTTCCTTGAGTAAACACAGCTCCATGTATAGTTAAGGCTGCTATGATTATAATAAGACCATATATTTCACAAACCCTTCCAATTACACTCAATTTTTTTATTACAGCATAATATACCACTAAAAAAAATATTAAATTTAATGCCCATACGGGAGTCTTTATTAATACCATAAGTCTAATGGCCTCAGAGGATATTCTTGTTACCATGGTAAAAAGAACAAAAAAATATATAATATATATAATCATGAATATGAATGTGATAAATTTCCCAACTAGTATGTTGCTATACTCATATATGGTTTTATTTTCATGTACATATGAAAGGTATGTAATTATATATGTGAAAATCATGGTTATTACTACAGAAATTAATAAGGTAAACCATGCTCCTGTACCTGCATTTTCTGTAATATCTTTAGGAAGACCTAAAGTACCATATCCCACTACAATTCCAAAAATAATAAAAGCAATCTGTCTATTTGTAAGAGATTCATTCATGCCCTTATCTCCTCCCCTTAAATTTATAATTCCCATTAATCTCTATACAATTCCAATTATTTCATTTTATTTAAAATTTTAAGGAATGATTTTTTCTTTAAAACCATTCCTTTCACCTTACAAATTATTTATAATTTTAGTCTTAACATTCCCATTTATATTGGCCTTTGTGAACCTATCTTCCCAATTCTATGATTAATAATTTACCTAGTTTTCTTATCATATTTCTTTACCTTTGTAATTATTAATAGTACCATTGGTATTAATCCTGCTGTTAACAATTCGAAATAACCAATATAATCCAATATTTTCTCCACCTCATCAACAGTCTTAGGTATCTGTGAAACAATAAAGGATAACAGAATCACAATGAATGCAAGAATATTAAAATGGATGTTCTTATACAATTTACTAATCATAAAAATTGAACCATATCCACCTAAAGTAATAGTACAAAATATGGCCATAAGCCATAAAACTATAAAAATACCATCTATCCTTTCTAAAAACTCAAGACTTTTTATATCAATCCTTCTTATTGTGGCAAATAGTGCATCTTCATAATGAATAATAACATCAACCCCCATGACAGAAATACAGGATTCCAAAACCATTATGTAAAAAATCCCTATAAATCCCATCATACCTATTACGTATTTAAATATTTTTTTATTATTCTTCTTTTTATCAAAGGGAATAATGGGAAGTATTCCTAACCCTAAAAAAGGGACTATGGTAACTAGGGTTGATTTTACATATGCACCTATATGTCCTACTACAAAAAAAGGTTTTAAATTGATTAACTTTCCTTGAGTAAACACAGATAAATGTAGTGTTATAGCACCTATGATCACAATTAAACCATATATTTCNATCACAATTAAACCATATATTTCACAAATCCTTC
>NZ_NIBG01000033.1 GCF_002270055.1 Anaeromicrobium sediminis
CTTCATCTAATATATATATGGTATTATTCTCACACCTTATAATTGACTTTGATTCAAGATTTTTAAAGGTTCTATTTAAATGCCTGTAGGTTGTTCCTAAGAATTGAGCAATTTCATTGAATGATGAATTTAAAATTATATAGTTTGTATCTGTCATATGCTCAACTAAATAGCTAGACAATCTATTTATAAGTGGATATGCAAGGTTGTATGAACTATTATTTAAGGTTGCATAAAGCTTTTCACTTAAAGAGTCTATTAAATGATGTAAAAACTTTGGGTTATCTAAAGAAGTTTCTCTGATTATATCTGAAGGTATTCCTATTAAATATGTATCTTCTATTGCTTCCACATTACATCGTATAGGAAGGTTTTTTAAAAGTTCTATATCTCCTAAAGAATTAAATTCCTTGTAAAATTTTAAAAGTATGGATTTACCATTTTCTAAAAGATAATATATTTTAGTTTTTCCATCTACAATTAAATAGTAATATTCAAGGTCAAACTCTGCCTTTAATATGTATTCGCCTTTTTCATAAAAATGAAGTTGTGCATGTTTTAATATATCTTTATCAAATATTTTTTCTATATTATATTTTACAATATAATGATTTAAAAGGTTGTTGTCTGAAATTTTTCTCATAAAGCCTCCTTGACACGACATATGTCATATTAAAGTTTATACAAACATGATAATTTATTTATAAAGTATTGTAAAGGACAGGGGGAGCTTATATATTAATAAGTATAGACAAGAAAATCTTAAATTAAGTAAGGGTTTTTATAAAGAAGTTTGTATGTTACACTAGAAAAAATTAACTATAGGGGGACAATTATTATGAAATATGAAATTATAATATTTGATGCAGATGAAACTTTATTTGATTTTAAAAAATCTGAAAGAGATACTCTTAAAAATACTATGCTTGAGTTTAATATAGATTATGATGAAAACTATCATTTAAAAGTATATAAGGAAATAAACACGGCCATATGGAAAGAACTTGAAGATGGACTTATTACTCAGAAGAAATTAAAGGTTGAAAGATTTAAAAGATTATGTGATAAATTAAATGCTACATTTGATGAAAGTGAATTTGCAAAATCATATATGAATCATCTGTCTTATGCATCCTTTTTATACGATGATAGTATAAAACTTGTAGAAGATCTGCATAAAGATTATAGACTTACCATAATTACTAATGGTCTTAAGGATGTTCAGGATAATAGAATAAGAAAATCTATTATAGCAAAATATTTTGAAGACATAGTAGTATCTGAAGAGGTTCAGGTAGCAAAGCCCGATCCTAAGATATTTGAACATGCTCTAAAGAATATAAAGCATACTGACAAGAGTAAGGTACTAATAGTAGGAGATAGCTTAACATCTGATATACAAGGTGGAATAAATTTTGGTATAGATACGTGTTGGTTTAATCCGAATAAGATTGTAAATAAAATGGGAATAAACCCTACTTATGAGATTTCTAATTTGATGGAGCTTAGGAATATAATTGAAAAATAGATGTAAATTAACGGGAGAAGAAGATCATCTCATTCCAGTAAAAATGCATCATCTTCAAGTAAAAGCCCTGAAAAATGCTAAATCAATTACAGATTATATTTTTACAAAAAAAGATCAAGCACAAAATCATTGCCAAGTTGGGAATATTGGACTGGCCCTTAATACTATGAAAGAGTGGCTAGAAGAAGTAAATTATGATTAGAATAGTGAAAATATGAACTATCATATGTGTGAAATAATAAAAGTGACTGAATCCATAGGGGATATTCAGTCACTTTTTATTTGTTTCAAAGAATATGGTGAAATAAGGATATTGATTAAGAAGTAAATAGATTAAAATAAGCTCTAAATTGATATTTTAAAATTCAGTTTAGAGTTTATTCATTTTTATATTATGAAATATTATATGAATACAATGAGTTTACAAATTAGAAATAACATTGTTATATAATTTGTATGGGGAGGGAAGTTTTTATGGAGAATACAATCTCACCTGCTGAAAATAAGATTATGTTGTGTGAAAATATAGAGGACTTGAATTTTAATTACTTCCTTTAAACATCCAGTTTTGGATGGTATAGTTAAAGGATACGAAATACATAAGTGAAATGTGTAAGGTGGTTAAAAAAGAACTTTTAGAATAGATTCTTATTATATTTTGTTTTACATATAATCTCATGGGTAAATTAATATATATACAAAGAAGTTCCAAAGTGAATTCTAAATGGGAGGACTATATAAAGGTTCTCTTTTAATTGGAAAGATTAGAAGTGACTCATTTTATAAAACTATAGTTTTTAGGGTGAATTTTAATTTTGTTCATGTAAATAGTAAATATATGGAGGAATTATAAGGTGAATGTTGAAATCTTACAAATATAAATTGTATTATATGGAATAGAATTAATTAAAGAATAATTAGAATTTATAATAGGAACTTTTATAAAGAGGGGGGAGTTTATGCAATTTGGATTTATTTTTTCTTTGATCTTTGCAATACTAGTGGCACTATTTGCTATACAAAATTCTGAGAGTGTGGTCATAAGTTTTCTATTTGCTGAATTTAATGTTTCTCAAGCCCTTGTAATATTAATATCTTCCGTTTTAGGAGCAGTAATAGTTATGTTACTAGGGGTTATAAAACAAATCAAACTACAGCTTAAAATAAAAGAACAATCAAAGAAAATTAAAAATTTAGAAGAAGAAAACAAACTGTGTACTAATCAAATTGAAGAATTAAAAAAGAGTCTTGATGAAAAGAACAATGACAATTTGACAGATGACAAAATAGATATTGAGAAATAAATATGTCCTTTTAGAATCATTAACAGAAAATTTGAAATTATAAAAAATACTCTTGTAATAAAATATTATGAGGATATTTTTATGTCTAGATTATTATGAGTAAAAATGATTTTACACCTTAAGTCTAGCAATGGAATGGATACATTTCTACGTAACTTTTCCAGTAGAATAGTTAACATAATGTTGGTATAATGTTATTTAGTCTTAAAAAATATAATGCCACTTAATAACATGAAAATAATCTTTAAAAACACATCCTACTAAATCAAATCTTTTTTATCAATTTTGTTAAATTCTTAAATACAAAATAATTCCCAGGGAAATAAAATTAAATACGAAAATTATAATGCGAAAATTGAAATGAGCAACTTTATTATTAGAAAGGTGATTTTAATGAAAAAGAGTTTATTAAAGCATATAGCAGGCTTGCTACTTGTAATAATCCTTTGCAACATTATTTCTCCAAGTTACTTTAGTAGTGCAGAAGCTAATGATTTAGATAGTGTATGGCTGGGGAAATATATAAAGGATTGGGTTATGGATATAGAGAATGACTGCATCCATATCATAACCAAGTATTCAAATGAGCTAGTAACAGTGGATACTAAGGACTTTAATATAGTTAATGAAGTTCATTTAGGAAGTGAACCTATGGATGTGGAAATTTACAATAATAAGCTGTATATTACTTTAATTGATGAAAATAAGATAATAGAATATGATATCTTAACTAAAAGTATTTTAAACAGGATAGATACAGAGAAAAATCCATTGAATCTTTCTGTATATGATGGAAAGATTTTTTATGGAAATAGAATGCAGCATGAGTCTGGAATTTATGTATATGATCTTTCTGAGAAAAGCAATAAAAAAATTCTTGATGATCTTAATAATCCAACGGTTACAATAGATAAAAATACTGGAGTCTTGTATGTGAAAAGATCATCAGGAGGCCCTATTTATGGACTAGATCCTAATAACTATGATACTATCTACAAATCTAAGGACACAATATATGGAGATATATTAATAGATGGTAGTGATGTATTTGGTGGAAATATGAAATATGATACATCCCTAAATGTGATCCATGGACAGTACAACTTAAATTCACCAGTTATGCCAGGTTCTAATTTGACGGTAAATGATACCTATGTATTTTTTAGTAGTGCCATATTTAATAGGGATAATTTTATAAAGGTAGGGGATTTACCCATTGAATCAGAATGGGCCTTAGCTGACAGTAATTATGTGTATATGTATGATAAAGGTAGCAAAACTATTGTAAGAGAAAAGATTGCTTCTTTAGTGGATAACAATACTAAATGGAGTGGAAATGATCTTACACAGTGGGTATTAGATGAAGATAGGGGTTATATATATGGAGTATCAAAAGATGAAAATAGACTTTTGTTTATTAATAAGGATACTTTAGAAATAGAAGAGGAACTAATAATATTTTCAGAGCCAACGGATATTGAATTAGATAATAATAAACTATATATTTCTTTATCTGGAAGTAATAAGATAGCTATAGTTGATATAGATACTAAAAGTTTAGATAGGGAGATTATAACTGAGACTAAACCCTATAGATTAGAAAAGTATGGTGAAAAGATATATTATGTTGAAAATAAATGGAGTAAAATTCATGAATATGATTTAACTAATAATTCAGAAATAGATTTAGTTATTAATTCAAATAAGAATTACGGAGACCTGTACATGTACGCGGAAATAGCAATAGATAATACTAGTGGAATCATGTATTTAGGTGAGGCAGGATCATCATACGATGCTTTTGCCATAGACTTAAAAAACTACAATTTAATAGGCACAACGGATTACGAACATTCCTATGACTTTAATCGTGCTAGTAGAAAGGTATTAATAAATGGGGATGAAATATTCTACGCTGGTAAGAGGATTAGTAAAGATAATATGAATATTAAGGGCAGTTATGAGGAGCAAATAATTTATGTAAATGATGATTATGCCTTTTCAAATGGTGCGGTATATGATAAAAACAGTTTTACAAAGGTAGGGGAATTACCCTTTGATTCATCAAAGATGCTTATAGATAGTAATAATATTATTTATTATTATGATAAGAATACTAGTTCTATTAATAAAGTAGATCTAAATTCTATTACTTTAGATATGCCAAAAAACTACTATAATTCAGAAGCTTCACTTCCTATTAGTATGGTAATTGAGGACTGGGTCTATAGTGAAGATAATGATTATATCTATGCCATATCAAATCGTACTGGAAAGGTACTGTTCATAGATGCTAGAGATTTTACAGTAAAAGATGAAATTTATATTGGTGAGAGTCCATCTGATATAGATATATTTAATGACAAGATATATGTTGCTTTGAGTGGAGAAAGTAAAATAGCTATAGTTGATGGTGTTCGTAAGGACAATATAAGTAAGATTAGTACAGATATTAATCCCTATAAAATACAAGTGGATAAAAGTAATATATACTATTCTGGCAAATCTAGCAATGAAAAGATTTATATATACGATAAAGTAAAGGGTTACTCATATACCATGGGAGATAAAACCTATTCAAACCCTCAATTGCTAGTGGATAGGGAGAATGAAATTTTGTATATTGGTAATAATACCTATCCTGAATGGATTATTGCAGTGAGTACAGAAGATTATAAGGTTGTAAAAGAATTTAAATATACACGTAGCAATGTTAAAGAACGACAACTTTTTAAAAATGATGAATATATATTCTGGGGTAAGTTTAAAATCAAAATTAGTGATTTAACATTAGACAGGGTTTATGATAGCAGAGTATTATACGCTAAAGGGAAATATGTGTACAACGAAAAAGGAATAGAAGCCTATGAAATTTATAGGCAAATAGCAGATTTCCCCTTTGATCCTACTCTTGTTTTAACCAATGATAAGGGAGAAGTATATCTTTATAACTACACTAACAACTCTATATATAAATATCCTTTAAAATATGAAATAGATCCAAAGCTAAAGGATAGCTTAAGGATAAATTTAAACGATGAGGGACATTTTATATTTTCATGGGATGAGGTTCCAAATGCCATAGGATACAATTTATGGTATTACACTGATATGGAGTTGAAGATTAAAAGACTAAATGGTAATAGCCATATAATAGAAGATAATAGTTATGTATCTACAAGAACCTTTAGGGGGCAATATGATAAAGTAATACACTTTGGTGTTACCCCTGTTATGGAGGAAACATCCTATGAAATGTTGGGGGTTGATATGAAGGGCGTAGTTATAGATAAACTGAATTCTCCTCAGGATGAAATAAATGATGATAATAGTATTGACTTAAGTTCTACATCAACATCTTCTATGGGATATGATCTTGATGGTGGATTAGCAGCTATATTTAGAATAAATGAGAATTTATTCAATTCAGCAATAGAAAAAATAGATGAGAATGTAGAACGCTTTGAGTTTAATAGTGATTTAGAATATGATAGGTTTAGCATAAATCTTTCAGGTAGTATTTATGATAATCTTTATGAGATAGGAAATGATAAAAAGCTTAAAATAAATACTCCTAGAGGTAAATATGCATGGCCAGTTTCGTTAATCAACTTATCTGAGGTTACAGCTAATCCTAAAAGTGCTTATATAGATATAGGAATTAGGAGAGAAAGGGGAGAAAATCTAGGTAATATAGTATATGATATGTTTAATCTAGATCTAAACGTTATAGGAGACCCAATTAGATTTAGTATAGATGCTTTGACAGAGGAAGGAAAACTAAGTGTAAAAAACCTTGGTAAAGACTACTTCCAATGCTGGGTTCCATTAGAAGAAGAACCAGATAAATCTGAAACAGTGGGCATATTTTATGATCTAGAAAATAAAAAATATCAGCATGTTCCTACAAGATTCTATAAGGATAATGAAGGAAAATGGTGGGCCATATTTAATCAAAATGCAAATGGCTCATATGCCCTAGTTAGATATAATAAAACCTTTAAAGATATGAAAAATCACTGGGCAGAAGATGATATTAACCTACTTGCATCAAAGCTTATTGTAAAGGGTATGACACATGAAAAATTTATACCTGATGATAATGTAACAAGAGCTCAATATATTGCCCTGTTAATAACTGCATTAGGACTACATCCTGAAAATAACTCGGGCCAATCATTTCATGACGTGGATGGAGATGATTGGTATGCTGATGTTGTAGAAACGGCAGTGAATCTAGGAATTGTTAGAGGGTATGAGGATGGAACATTTAGACCTAATAGACTTATTAGTCGTGAAGAAATGTCAGTTCTTATTGTAAATGTATTAAAACTCCTAGAAGAAGGAAGAACAGATGTAAATGAGGACGTATTAAAATCCTTTAAGGACTCAAATGATATTGGTTCTTGGGCAAAGGAAAGTGCAGCAATAGCAGCTGAAAATGGACTTATAAGGGGAGATGAAAAGGGCTCCTTTAACCCTAAGGACTACGCAACCCGTGCCCAAAGTGCCGTTGTAATAAAGAAATTATTAGAAAAAGCAGAACTAATAGAAGAATAATAAAAGTAATATTGTATTAAGGGAGGCCACTGAAAAAGTATGATTCTTGGATTTTGACATACAATATATGGTTGTGTTCATTTGGGATTATACTATATATTTAATGTTAAATTCCAGTTAAATGACTTTTCAGTGGCCTCCCATTAAAAGTGTTCTACTTTACTATTAGAAAGGAGATTTTAATGGAGAAGAGACTATGGCAGGGTGTAGTATTATTAGTATTTGTAATAATGATTTGCAATATTATTTCTCCAACCTATTTTGTTAATGCAGAAGATAATGTCATAGATAAGATCCAATGGCGCGGTTTGGGACATATAGATGATTGGGTTATAGATATAGAGAATAAATATATATATGCCATAAGAGGGTCTTCATCTTGGATAGGTAGACCTTATAATGATACCTTAATAATAGTGGATACTAAAGAATTTAAGGTAGTTAATGAAGTAGAGCTAGGTGGTAATGCTGTAGATGTGGAAATGGAAGGTAATAAGTTATATTTTACTTTGATTGATAAGAATACGATAGTAGAATATGATATTTCAACTAAAAGTATTTCCAATGAAATAGCTGTAGAGGAAAAGCCTTCTAGCTTATCAGTATATAATGGAAAGATTTTTTATGGAACTAAAATGGGTTATGATTCTGCCATTTATGTCTATGATATTTTAAAAAAGACTAATGAAAAAATTATAGTTAAAGATGGAAATAGTATACGAAGACATTATAATCCAAAGCTTTCCATAGATGAAAATACAGGTATTTTATATACAAGTGATATATATTTGCATGGAATAGATACTAATAACTACAATATAGTTTATGAATCAAAGGAATCAGACGGTGGAAAAGGAATCATAATAGATGGCAATAATGTGTTATATGGACACAATAATTATGACCTATCTTTAGATATGATTAATGGAAAATACATTTTTTATAAAGAGGAAAACCAAATTTTACATGGAGATAAAATAACTAATGTTTTACATGTAAATGACAAGTATGTATTTACAGAATGGGCAATATTTAATAGACATAACTTTGTTAAGGTAAAGGACTTGCCATTTCAAGCCACTCATGTCATAACTGATGGGGATTATGTGTATATGTATATAAATGAAAGATACAGTGCACGAATTGAAAGAGAAAAGATTAGTTCATTAGAAGAGGATACTAATACTAAATGGAGTGGAAAGGAACTTACAGAATGGGTATTAGATGAAGATAGAGGATATATATATGGTATATCCAAATGGGAAAATAGGCTTTTGTTTATTAATAAGGATACTTTGGAAATAGAAGATGAATTAATAATCTTTTCAGATCCCACTGACATTAAATTAGATAATGGAAAACTATATATTGCATTATCAGGAAGCAATAAAATATCCGTAATAGATATAGCTACTAAAAGTGTATATAAGGAGATAAAAACAGAGTATAGACCTTATAAATTGGCTAAGTATGGTGAAAAGATATATTATACTGAAGAAGGCCTAGCACCAATGCATGAATACGATTTGACTAATGATTCAGAAAAGAGCTTTGTTGCTAACTCGGAAAGAATTATAGTGAAAGTTTATAGGGATGCACAAATATTAATAGATAATGATAAAGGAATTATGTATGTAGGAACAGATGATTTACATGCCATAGATTTAAAAAATTATAGTTTGTTAAGAGCAACTGGGGATCATCATTATGGTAGCATTGGAGATTGGTCAGATAAAGTATTTATACAAGGTGGTGAAATATTCTACGGGAGGAAAAGGCTTGATAAAGATAATATGCATATTAAGGGAACTTATTATGAAACCATAGTTTGTGTAAAGGATGATTATATTTTATCAAATAGTGCCGTATATGATAAAAAGAGTTTTTTAAAGATTGGAGATCTACCCTTTAAGTCATTTCTAACTCTTATGGATAGTAATCATGTTATCTATTATCATGATAGATTCACTGATTCTATTAAAAAGATGGATTTAAAGTCTATATCTCTAGAAAAACCGGTAAACTATTACAACTCACAAGCTGAACTTCCTGTTGACATGGAAATTAAAAATTGGATGTATAGTGAAAAAAATGATTGCATCTACGCTATATCAACTGTTACTGGTAAGTTGTTGACTATAGATCCTAAAAACTTAACGATAAAGAATGAGCGGTATGTAGGGGAAAAACCATTTGATATGGATATATATGATAATAAGATATATATTACTCTAAAAGGAGAAAGTAAAATAGCCATAATAGACGATATGCACAGGGGAAAGATAAGTAAGATAAGTACAGATGTTAGACCCCATCAAATACAAGTAGATGATAAGAATATCTACTATACTGGAGGATATTTTCTTGGATCTGACGATCAAAAGATTTATGTATATGATAGGGAAAAAGATTATTCATATGCCATAGGTGATGAGGTATATCATAGAGCAGATTTATTAATTGATAGGGATAATGAGATTTTGTATATTGGTAATGAGGGATTTGAGAAATTAATTGGATTGAGTACAAAAGATTATACAGTTGTAAAAAAATACAAGAGTTCAGAGAACAATAGTAATGAAAACCAGCTCTTTAAAAATGATGAATATCTATTTTGGGGTAAATTTCAAGTGAAAACTAGTGATATGACATCAGGTCCATTCCATAATAACCAGGTTGTACATGTTAATGGAAAATATGCATACACTAAGAAGGGAATAGACGCCTATGAATTTTACTATCAGATGCAGATAGTAGACTTCCCCTTTGACCCGGACCTTGTGTTAACAAGTACTGATGGAGAAGTGTATCTTTATAAATATAGGAATAACACTATATATAAATATCCTTCAAAATATGAAATAGACATAAAGCTAAATGATAGTTTAAAAATAGACTTAAATGATAAGGGCCAATTTGTATTTTCATGGGATGAGGTTCCAAATGCCATAGGATACAATTTGTGGTATGGTACGGATAGAAAAATGTATATTAGTAAAGTAAGTGATACAATAAAGGATAATCATTACGTATCTAAAAGAGACTTTACTAGAAATCATGGTAGGGTAGTGGCCTTTGGTGTTACTCCTATTATGAAGGAAGCCTCCTATGATATTGTAAAGATTGATATGAAGGATGTAGATATAGAGAAATTTGTTTCTATTAAGACGGGAACAAACGGTGAGCAATCTGTGGACGAGAATAGTATTGACTTAAGATTTATATCGAAATTTTTTCAGGTGCCTGTTGGAGATTTGGAAACGGTAGGTTTTTTCAATATAGATGAAACTTTATTTAATTATGGAATAGAAAAGTTAGATAAAAATAAGGATACTATTGAGTTAAATACTGATTTAGATTATGATAGATTTCATGTGAAACTTTCAGCTGGTATTTATCATAATCTTTATGAAAAGGAAAAGGATAAGAAACTTAAAATAAATACTCCAAGAGGTAAATATATATGGCCAATCTCATTGACTAATTTATCAGAGATTACAGTTAATCCTAAAACTTCTAGTATGGATATATCCATTAGACGAGAGTTTAGAAAAAATCTAGAGAAAATAACTCATGATATGTTTAATCTAAATCTCTCCGTTATAGGAGAACCTATTAGATTTATGATAGAAGGATTAACAGAAGAGGCGAATATAAGTGTAGATACCTTTAGTAAAGGTGAATTTCAATGTTGGATTCCCCTAGAAGAAGAAGCTGATAAATCTGAACTAGTAGGAATGTTTTATGATTTAAAAACTGAAAAATATAAGGAAGTTCCCACAAAATTTCGCATGGATAGTGAAGGGAAATGGTGGGCTGTATTTGATCAAAATACCAATGGAACATATTTCTTAGTTAAACATGGCCGTATCTTTAAAGATGTGAAAAATCACTGGGCTGAGGATGATATTAATCTACTTGCATCAAATCTTATTGTAAGTGGTATGCCTGATGGAAGGTTTATGCCTGATAAAGATATAACTAGAGCTCAATATGTTACCATGTTAATAAATGCATTAGGAGTAGAACCTAAAATTGATTCAAATGATTCTTCGAAAGTCTTTAAAGATGTAGAGGGAGATGAATGGTTTGCCCAAACTGTGAAAACAGCAGTAGATCTAGGCCTTGTGACAGGATATGGTGATAAAACATTTAGACCTAATAAACTCATTAGTCGTGAAGAAATGTCAGTTATTATTGTAAAGGCATTAAAACTCCTAGAGGTAGGAAAATCAGAGGGAAATGAGGAAGTATTAAAATACTTTAAAGATTCAAAGAATATTGGCGCATGGGCAAAGGAAAGTGCAACCATTGCAGTTGAAAATGGACTTATAAGGGGAGATGAAAAGGGGTTCTTTAATCCTAAGGACTATGCTACCCGTGCACAATGTGCCGTTGTAACAAAGAAATTATTAGAAAAAGCAAAGCTAATAGAAGAATAATGAAAGTAAATTTGTAAAAAAGACAGGCTATCGAGCCTGTCTTTATTTTTTTATGTAGATTGATTAAGATGCTATTTCATTTTTAGCTAGAAGATCTAAAAATACATCAACTATTCTTTCATCAAATTGAGTTCCTTTGCCTAACTGAAGTTGTGTAATGGCTTCTTCTGTTGTTAAGGGATCTTTTCTGTAAGGTCTGGTACTTGTCATGGCATCATATGCATCTGCAACTATTAGTATTTTTGCTAATATATTAATTTCATCTCCTTTTAATTGAAGGGGATATCCTTTACCGTCAATACGTTCATGATGTTGGAGTAAGATATTTCTACTTTCTTCAAGAAAATCTACAGCTTTTAGGATATTATAGCCAATTTGAGGGTGTTCCTGGATTAATTTAAACTCTTCATCTGTTAACTTGCCCTCTTTATTAATAATAGAAGTTGGAATACCTATTTTTCCTATGTCATGGAGAATACTAGCAAATTCAAGGACGTTGATCTTTGTTTGGCTCATGTTCAGTTCTTTGGCAATGCTTATTGAATAATTTCTAACTCGGTCACAGTGACCATGTGTATATTTGTCATTTGCCTCAATAGAATTTGCAAGAACTTTAACTGTTGAAAGATAATTTTTTCTCACTTCATCTAGAAGGTTTAATAGTTCTTCATTCATGGCTTCTGTCTCTTCAGAATAAGCAAGAAGTTCTTCTTTTTGTGATAATATTTCCTTATTTTTGTCTACAAGCTCTTGAACATGAATGTTCCTTTCTTCAAGAAGGTCCCTGATTTTCTGGATCATATTATTAAAATTTTCACCTAGAATCTTAAATTCATCCTTTGATTTGATTTTTACACGAACATTAAAATCATTATGGGTAGATACTTGATTAATTACTTTCATCATATTATTTACAGGATTGATGATAATGGAGGATAAAAAATAACCTATTATTAAAGTTATGATCATACTAAATATGCCAATAGAAATGAATCTATTTTTTATGGGAGCAACTTCCTTATCAATGTTTATTGGATTCACTCCTACAAGTTTCCATTGCGTATTGGGTACTGTTAGATAAGAGATAACTACTTTTTCATTATTCCATGTATGTATATCTGTTCCTTGTTCATTAGAAAGGATTGTTTTTACCCACTCTTTATCACTTATATTCTTTGTAAGCATTTTGTTATCTGGGTGAGCATAAACATCTCCATTCTTACTAAGAAGCATAAGATAACCATTTTCGCCAAATTGAATATCATTAATAATATCTGAGAATTTTTTTAATTTGATATCCATACCTAGTACACCCACTAGGTGATCATCCTTGTGAACAGCTTTTGCTACAGTTACAATAACATTTCCAAGTTCACCTGCATCCACATAGGGTTCTGTCCAAATGATTTTATTATTATTTTTTACTGTAGCCTGATACCATTCTCTAGTTCGGCAGTCATAATCATCAGGCATGGTGGAGTCTATAGGCGTAATAAAAATGGAACCATCTTCTTCTACACCTAAATATATCCAAGCGATATCAGGGCTTGAACTAGCATAGCCTGTCCATTGGTCTGATATGGGTTTGAAATGTTTAGGGATAGATGTAACCATTTTAGGTTGATTAGCATGATTGCGATAATTTTTCAATTCATCCTTTGAAGTCCAATAATTAATAATATACTCCATATCATACATAAAATTTTTCAAGAAATAATCATTTACATTTTGTAAAGTTTTATAATTACTTAATTTTATTTGATTAATTACTATTTCTTTTGAGTCATCGTAGGTTAAAAATCCTAATGTTGTAACAGAGATAATAATTAATATGAGCATTATAATAGTGATTTTACTTCTAATCTTTATTCTCAACAAGTTTCCTCCTTATGTTTTTCAATATAATGAAAAATTGAGACAAATATAATACTTTGATATTTATTTATAATATCCTTCAAAAATACTGGAAGTTTTTTTACTTAGAAAAAATATATAATAGGTATTTTTATTAACTATCCATAATAATTATTAAAAAAATCAAAAATATTCATCAAACTATAACAAAGAAATTCACAGATCAATAGAGTATATTTCTAAGTAAGATTGACTTATCATGTAGCACAGAAGTTGATGAAACACATGGGTTTGAAAACAAAAATTCATAAATAAGGGGGAAAAGAAATGAGTAATGTAAGAAAGAGAAGTAATGCTCCAATTGAGGACATTAGTACCCTGGGGCCACTTAAAGGGATTACCCTTGGTATCCAACATGTATTCACTCTGTTTGCTTCTACCGTATTGGTTCCCATACTAACAGGCCTTGATATAGGTGTAGCCCTTGTGATGTCTGGTATTGGAACTTTGCTTTTTCATTTTGTTACGAAGGGGAAAGTACCTGCTTATCTAGGTTCATCCTTTTCATTTATTGCACCAGTCATTCTAGCTGGGGAGTTATACGGTCTTGATTATGCTCGAGGAGGTATTGTTGTAGCTGGAATTATTTATATTATTTTCGCATGGCTTATATCCATTTATGGGCCAGAAAAAATACTTCGATATTTTCCACCAGTTGTTACTGGTCCCATTATTATCGTAATCAGTATGACTCTTGCTCCTAATGCAATCAAAATGGCATCTCAAGATTGGTTATTATCTATGGTAACATTAGCTGTTATTATTGGAATATCCATGTATGGTAAAGGATTTTTAAAAATTGTTCCCGTTATTATTGGACTTGGAGCGGGTTATTTATTAGCAGTGATTCTGGGCAAGATAGACTACTCTCCTATCGCCCAAGCTACCTGGATTGGAGTTCCAAACTTTGCTATGCCTAAGTTTAATTTAGGTGCAATAATGATTGTAGCTCCTATTGCACTTACCACCGTTGTAGAGCATATAGGAGATGTGTTAGCAATGAGCGGAGTAGTAAAGAAAGATTTAGCTAGAGACCCGGGGATAAATAGAACCCTTATTGGAGATGGTTTAGCTACTTCCGTATCAGCCTTTTTTGGTGGCCCAGCAAACACAACCTACTCTCAAAACACAGGGGTTTTAGCCCTTACAAAAGTATGGGATCCGAAGGTTATGAGAATCGCTGCAGTTATGACAATACTTATAGGATTGATTCCAAAGTTAAATGCTTTTACAAGTACAATTCCTAAGCCTGTCATCGGAGGTGCTGTAATCATTTTATTTGGAATGATCGCTTCTATAGGTGCTAGAACACTTGTAGACAATAACGTAGATTTTTCAAAATCTAGAAATATGATTATTATTGCTGTTATTTTAGTTTTCGGTTTAGGAGGAGCTGTCATTCCTATAAAAATTGGTTATACTGAAGTAAGACTTGTGGGAATGGCCCTTGCTGCCATGGTAGGTATTATTTTAAATATCATTTTACCTACAGAGTTAGATGAGGAAGAAGTAATCGATTAATAATTTAACTATACAAATCAAAGGGGAATGTGGAATCAATTATTTTTGATTTTCATTCCCTTTAAAATATCTAAATAGTCCTTTGTAAGAAGGTGATTGACTATACTTGTTGTGAGAACAATAAAACTTCAGATGCAATGGAGTTTTATAATTTTAAACTTTGTAATCTGGAGTACATGTTCTACATGATGGTTTACCGGGAACATTTCCACTACTAGGATATATTCGCTTCTGTTGACATTGTTCTTCTAAAGCTTTAGCAAGAACTAGTTCTACAACCCTTGTTTCAGGAGTAGAAAATTCAGGGTCAGCTAAGTTTCTAGATTCAAGTGGATCTTTAGTGAGGTTATAAAATTCAATTTCATCAGGAACAGGGCGGGTTTTTATAGTAGTAATACATGTAGAGCAAGTGACTCCAGGGGAGACAGGTGTTGAGCCGCTTTTAGTAACAACTTTATCTTCACAACCTGGGTTACTCCAAAATTGTGGATTATCAAAGTAACGGGAGTATTTCCAAATTTCTTTTTCATTATCTTCACCAGTTGGCAGAGCAGTAATAACCGTCTCGATGCTATTTGGTTGTATCACTGAAGTGTATGGAACTCCAAGAAGGGTTGTTTGGTCAATGCCTTTGGTAAAATTATCATCTGTCATAAAATAAACGGGCTCATCTAAGAATTGATCTTCAACTTTCCCTATAATAAATGGAGATAGATCCTTGCCTACAAGAGGATGTACTTCAGTGTGATTATTACTAAGAGCCCTCTGAATTACAGCCACATCTATTCCTGCCAGTCCTAGCATAGTAGGTAAAATGTCAACATGGCTAGTAAGAATATTAGTTGATTCGCGCCCCTTAAAAAGAACAGGGTTATGAACAATAAAAGGTACATGAACTGTCTCTTCATATGCCTGATACCATTTTTGGAATAGACCACCATGGGCACCTAGCATTTCGCCATGATCAGATGTGAAAATTACAATAGTATTTTTATAGAATGAAGAGTTTTTTATAGCTCGGATTACTTTCTGCATGTCCCTATCTACTTTCAGTTGAAGAGTATAGTAAAGCTGTCGGTAAAATAAAGTGTCCTCCAAAGGTTGTAGAGCTTTCGGATAAACCTCTCTGTAGCTACGTTGAGCTTGTGGCTTAGTGAGTAATAATTCATCAGCTGTAGGGGCTCGAGGAATTTCAGGAACCGATGGGTCGATTTCAAAATTAAATAATGGACTAATACGTGTAAAAGCACCAAATAGGGCAATGTCATGGGGATTTACAAATGAGCACATGATAACCCAAGGCTGAGAGTCAAAGTTATTTGAGTTTTGTCGTTCTTCGTCTAATTGATTAATTAAGTTAACAACTTCTTGAGCGTAGACTATATCACGTCCACTCAAACCAATTGCAGCTGATGAACCTGAATTGCGTGGATTACCACCGAAAGGTTCTGGGCCTATCCAGTCATCAAAGCCAAATTCATTAAGACGATTAGCATTAAGATAGATTCTCTCATTCATTGGAACAGGTACACCAGTATCAGGATTATAGCTAATATAGGAGTCTTGAGTATCAGGTATCAAAATATCTGCTTGAGAGGCATGCCACTTACCCTTCCAAAATGTTCTATATCCTGCAGTACGAAAATAGTCACCCATAGTTGGGACAGTATTTGGATCCAACCAAAACATACCGGGTTCAAAATCTACTTTGGCTGCTCCTGTCGTTTGACTAACTCCGTGGAGTGAGGGATATTGTCCAGTATATAATGTAGTACGACTAGGTGAACAAGCTGTACTTCCAGCATAATGATTATTAAACTCTAGACCGTTATCTTTCAACATTTCCTGTGCCCTTAGAAATGTTTTGCGCCAAGCTTTGATTGCATCAGTTTCGTAAACAGGTGGAAAACGATCCTCATCCACTGTAATTATGAGGAAGTTAGGTTTGTTTATAGAATTACAATCAGTTGCATCTGTATTATCTTCATATTCGTAATTATTCATTATATCACCTCTGATGTTTTCTTTATATTTCACTATAGTATATGTACACATAATCACTAGTGGGATTTATTAAATCATATAGGATTTGAAGTTAACATTATTACAGATATTGATAAACTATTTAATGATTTATTAAAAAAAATAAAAGTATATAATAACTATGGATTATCATCCGTAGGCTTATTGTTGACAGGCTACAAAATGTATATTATAATTATTAGAATGGATGAATGATAATGATTTTCAATTGATTAAGGAGGCCTTTATGCTAAGCTTTAATGACAATGAAACTCAACTAGTTGAAGAACTTTATCTATCTCTTCAGATTTTTCTTCTTCTATTTTTACTGAATTTATCATTTCCTTTTTTTGCAGAAACAAACTTTCCTGCAATGAAAGGTTTTAGCGTTTTTTTTGGAATTTACTTAGGTTTTAAAGTAATAATTTTTTCAAAAAACATTTACTTAGGGGAAGAGAGAGAAGAAGAGCAACCTAGTAAACTATTGAGCGTGGTAGATGGCGTATTCGTTGGTGTATTAATCTATATACAAAAACAAAACAACATTAATCTTAATGACTTTTTCTATGTCTATGTAATTATTCAAAGTATTCGATATCATACGTCAAAAAGTATCCTATTTAGTTTAGTAGCTTCTGTGATGCATATAATTATAGTATTTAAAGGAGATAGCACAAATATTTTCAATATTGAAGTCATAATTAGCATTTCTCTATATTTTTTAGTAAACTTTGTGATTGGATTTGCACTGAGACAAATCAATATGCTACAGAATGAAAGACATTACTATTATAATGAACTAATCAAGAAAAATGGTGAACTTCAACTATTGGCTACAACGGATTATTTAACAAGTTTGAATAATCATCAATCTTTTTACTTTTATTTTGATTCTTTAAAAAAACATGCTGGAAAGATTCAATCACCCATGAGCCTCACATTAATTGATATTGATGATTTTAAAAAAATCAACGATACATATGGACATCTAGTGGGGGATGAAATATTAAAAGAGTTGGCAAGGGTACTTAAAAAAAATATTCGTAAATGTGATTTTGCAGCACGTTATGGTGGTGAAGAATTTGCTATTATCTTACCAAATACAGATCTAGATTCAGCCATACGGTTATCTGAACGTATGAGAACAGCAGTTGAAAATCATATTTTCAAAGTGGATGACATTAATATTAAAGTTACCATTAGTTTAGGTACTGATACACTTATTCCAGTTGATTTTCATAAAAACCACTATGACTTTATAAAAAAAGTGGATGAGTTGCTTTATGATGCAAAGGCTTCAGGTAAAAATCGAGTTCAGCATCCTAGAGTAGCTGTATAACAATAAATAACTGTTATTGTTTGTCTTTATGCTGGAAATTTTAAGGATAATATAAAAAAATAAAAAAATACATATAAACCATTGACAAATATTCAAAAAACTGTTACAATTTATAAAATTACAAATATTTAAAGCGACGAAAGAGAGGAAACTTTCATAAAAGTATTACTAGAGAGTCGGGATGGTGGAAGCCGATAATACCAGAAAGTGGAGATCACTCTTGAGCTGTGCAGATGAAATTAGTAGTTTGCAACGGTTGACCTCGTTATTGGTCTAGGTTTGTTTGAACTGAATAAGAGGCACATTTGTGCAATCACGGTGGTACCGCGGGTTAATTCTCGTCCTTGAAGATATACTTCAAGGGCGTTTTTTTTTACTTATTAGGAAATTATAAATTTCAAAACCTATAGATAAGTAAAAAAACAAGGGGGTGTGGGGGAAGAATTCCCCTACCTCTTTGAAGGAAGGTGTTCAGATTGCGAGAGCAGACGCCTGCGGGAACCATAGGGTTCCATAACGAAGCATACGTAGTATGGCTTTATTACAAAAATTTAAAAGGAGGAAGAAAAAATGGAAGAAAAAAAGGTTGGAATGGAAGAAGAAAGAGTTCAGGTTACAGAGGAAAAACAAGTGGAAAAAACTTATGATCATAGTGTGAACTATTTTGGAGTAGGAAGATTTTTAGACGAATACCAATTTTAGGAGGCTTTCATGGAGGAAGACATAGACATTATAATTAAAGCTTAAAAGAATCTATTGTAGAAGACACAGTAGATTCTTTTTTAATTTATAGAAAATGCAAGTGTTATATTGGGATTTGCAATATGAAAAGTTGAATTAGTCCTATTAAGGAATATAAATAGCTTTTGTAGGATTTTCTTAGTGTGCCTGTACTAAAGGGAAGATATTTTTAAATAAAAAAATACATTTTTCAACATTTAAGATATGTTATAATTAGATGATGAAAATTTAGAAGATTCAAAATAAAACATCAACTCATCTCATAAGCAATATTAAACGTGTAGAAAATATGAGGAGGGGATAAAATATGCTTTATATAAACAATTGAAACATTAGCTTTCGAGGAAAGATAATCTTAATTATTGTTGTAATAACAGCAATCATTTCTATAATTACGTCAGTAATTTACTTTAACAGTACTTCCAAATCAATTGAAGAAAACTATAAAAACTCCATTTTACAAAATGTAAACAATCAATCTATAGCCTTTGATAAAATGATGAAAAAAGTATATTTTTCTTCAGTCTATATAAGCCATGATGAAGAATTAATTCAATTAATAAAAAAACAAATTAAAGGAGAAGACTATCTTCTTCATATAAGCATGTTGTTACACAAATTTCAACTTGAAAATGAATATGTAGATTCCATATATGTGTATATTCCTAAGATAAATAAAATAATAAAATCTCAAGAATATAAAGCTGTTAAGAATATTGTATCTAAGAACGAATATGTGTGGATAGACCAAAGTAAAAAAGAGAGTATAATACCCATATCTATACAGGATAATATTGGATCTGTGAAAAAAAGGGTGTTCATGTACTCAAAGGCCATTTATGATTCAGAGACTAATGAATATATTGGTCAAGTTGCTATTAATATGGATGAAAGATTAGTTTATTACACTTGTTTAGATGTGATAAATCAATCCTTAAATTGTAAATCAGAGATTATTGACTATAATAATGTAATCGTATCTAGTGAAAATTTAAGCTATCTAGGAACAAAGTTTGAAGATGTATATAAAGATCAATATATTAAAGAAATTAGTCAATATACAATAGCTCCTTTTACTGGGTATAGTTTTGTAAGCATCTTAAATAGACAAGCACTCACTAAAGAGATTGCATCTGTTAGAAATATAATTATTATTACAGCCATAATAGGTATGACCATAGCTATTTTAATCGCCGTAGTTACAACAAATAAGATGTACTCTCGTGTTCAAAACTTAAAAAATGCCATGCACAACTTAAGTCGAGGGAATTTAAAAGAAAGGGTTGTACTTAAGGGAAAAGATGAGATTAGTGAACTTAGTAATGGATTTAATAAAATGGCATGCCAGATGGAAGAATTAATAGAGGAGCTAGTAAGTGAGCGTTTACTTAAAAAGGAAGCAGAGCTTGAAGCTTTACAATATCAAATAACTCCTCATTTTTTATATAATACTTTAAATTCTATTAAGTGTTTAGCTTATATTAAAGAAGCTGATGAAATAGGAGATATATTAGAAGTATTTATTGAATTACTTAGATCTAGTATAAGTAAAAATGGAGCATTTATTTCACTTAAGGATGAAATTCATTTAATTGAAAACTATGTACTATTACATAAATTTAGATTTCAAGGAGATATTGCCTTAGAATCCTTTATTGCTCCAGATGTAGAAAGATATTTTGTTCCAAGATTAATATTACAACCTTTAGTTGAAAATTCCATACTTCATGGATTAGACTCTAAAATAAAAAATAACAAAATCACTATTAAAGCTAAAAAAGAAAAGGATAATCTTATTTTATCTATAGAGGATAATGGAAAGGGAATGAGTGAAGAGGAAAGAAAAAATCTCTTTAAGAGAAAAAACTTTAGAAAAGAGAAATTTAACAGTATTGGTATATCCAATATAAAAGATAGAATTGAGCTATATTATTGCCAAAAGGGAAGTATAGAATATAAAAGTCACATAGGAAAAGGAGTAGAAGTTATTATTAAAATTCCGGCCATGGATAATATGGAAAATATGTAGAAAAATTTTAAAAATCCATAGATAAGATAAATTTAGACTTTTGGGGGAAGAGGTTAAATATGAAAAAAAGGATAAAGCTACTTTTATTATTTTGCATAATTATATTAATAGGTGTTATATATAGTGGTTGGAAAAAAGATAGTGAATACAAAGAAAGTTATGATAGTAAGAAATATAAATATAAGATAGGAGTAGTTTTAAAATCTATGGATAGTGAATATACACTATCTTTAAAATCAGGGATTTTAGGTGCAGGAGAGGATTTTAAAACAAATTCAGTAATTGTTTACCCTAGATCGGAAATAGATGTAAAAGCTCAAAATATAATGATTAAAGACCTGTTAAATAGTGATATAGATGCTATTGTAATCTGTCCTTGTGATTCTACGAATTCAAAAGATTATATGGATTTGGCTAAAAAAAGGGGAATACCAGTTTTTTCAATAGATACGGATATCTATGATGAAAATGAAATCTATATAGGATCAGATAATTTTCATATTGGAGAGTTAGCTGGTCAATATATGCATGAAAAAATAGGGAATGAGGGCAAAGTTGCCATATTATCAGGAACTCTTATTGCTTCACCCCACTATCAACGAGCAGAAGGTTTTAAGGAGTATATTAAAAAGAATTCATCTCTAGAAGTAGTTTATGAAGATGAAGCTTATTGTAGTTTTTTAGAGGGAGTAAAAAAGACTAAAGAAATATTTGATAAATATCCTCATATTAATGGAATCTTTTCAACTAATGCAACTATGGCCTTAGGAATTGTAGATAGAATGGAATTTATGAAGATTAAAAGAGAAATTCCAATTATAGGGGTGGACACACAAAGTGACAGTATTGGAAAAGTTTTAGATGGAAAAATAGCAGCAATGGTTTCACAAAATGGATATGATATTGCCTATGAAACTATAAAAACAGTAGTTAGATATTTAGATGGAGAAGAGATTAATAAAAATATATATACTAAGAGTGAATTAATAACTAAAGAAAATGCAAAGGAGTATTTAAAAATTATTGACAAATAGAAGGGGGAAATATGATAAAGACATTAATGGTGGATGATGATTACTTAGTGAGGATGTTTTTAAAGAACATAACAGATTGGGAAGAGGAGGGCTTTCATATAGTAGCCGATGTGGGAAATGGTGAAGAAGCCTTAGAAATAGTAGAGGAGTTTAATCCAGAGCTTATCATAACAGATATTAGCATGCCTGTTATGAATGGTATTGAACTAATTAAGGAAATTAGAAAAAGAGAAAGACAATGTAAAATAATAGTCTTAAGTTGCCATGATGATTTTGATCATGTGAGGGAAGCTTTAAAAAGTGGAGCTGATGACTATATTTTAAAAAATTCTTTTAATAAAAAAAATATCGGATGTATTCTAAAAGATTTAAAAGAAAAGGTAAAAGAAAATAGAGAAGAAATAAAGAAAAAGAAAAATTTACAAAAGTTTGCTAACATAGGTAAGTACGAAGTGAAAAATGAATTTCTTTTAAATGTAATAAATAATAAGCATGACTATGTGAATATAAAAGAAAAAAGTCATCTATATAATATTGAATTATCTTTTCTTAAAAGTGCCGTCATTAGTATTCACCTTAGTAATAAATATAGCAGTATTAAAGAATGTGTAAATAAAATAGAAATTTATGAGAAGATAAAAGAAATTATTAACAATAGTATAGAAGAAAATATAAAATATGAATTTATAACAGTAAATGCTCAAGAATATGTAGTACTAATAGAGGGAAAGAACCTTAACAAACCCTTATGTGTTGGGAAAATAGGTCACAATATATTAGAATCTATAAAAAATAATTTAAAGGTAGTTCCTACAATTGCTATTAGTGATATATGTATAGGAAAAGAAAGTGCTTCTAATGCCTATAGGCATACTAAGGAGGCCTTAAAGGCCTGTTTTTACTCTAAAGAGAATATTTTTTACTATAAATCTTCTAATAGATTGACAATCAATAAAAATATATCCTTTGATAGATTTTATAGTGAAATCAAAAGAAGGGCAATATTAGGTGATATAGATGGAATTATGGAAAAGTGTATTAAACAAATCTCTTTATTTGAAAGAGAAATATTACCTTCAGAACATGTTATTAAGTGGTTAAAAGAAGTAGATAAATTGTTAGAAGTTAAGAGGGAAGAAGAGGATTATGCACAGATTAAATCTATAAATGAAGTCTATGAAATAATTAATACTTATGAAAATCATGTAAAAAGATATCCATATATAAAGGCCCCTATTAAAAATGTTATAGTAGCACAAGCTCTTGACTATGTAGTTAAAAATTATGTAAAGCCCATATCTTTAACCACTGTAGCAGATGAACTAAAAGTAAACAATACATATTTAAGTAGAGTTTTTAAACAGGAAACTGAGATTAACTTTACAGATTATTTAACCTTATGTAGAATTGATTATGCAAAATTGTTATTAAGGAGTACTAATGAAAAAATTAAGTATATTTCTTCTAAATGTGGATTTTATGAGTATAGATATTTTTGTAAGATCTTTAAAAAGTTAGTAGGAAAAAGTCCCCTGTCTTATAGAAATGAATTAATAGATGTATAAAATATTATACATTTTTTGTGAAATAGTATAAAAAATATACCATAGTCAAAATAGTAGACTATTGTTAAAAAAATATCTGAAAATTCTAAAAATAACTAAAAATAGGGTAAAATTTTTTATACCCCATGTTGAAAATGTGTATCTATTCTGATACACATTATTTATTTACAATAAAAGTATGAGAGGTTGGCCTAAAGGTCCATTTAATAATTAAAGGGGGAAAAAATATGAAAAAAACAATGGCACTATTATTAGTGTTAGTTCTTACTTTATCTTTATTGGCGGCATGTGCTCCGAAAAAAGAAGAAGCTAGCAATGAAAGTGGCCAAGAGCCAAAAGTAGAAACAATCAAAATTGGAGTTACAATGTCATCTAGAGACCAATTCTTATCTACCTTAGAGACAGCTATTAAAGATTCAGCTAGTTCAAAAGAAAATGTTGAGATTATTGCCTTTGATTCGGAAAACGATATCCAAAAGCAAATATCTCATGTTGGAAGTTTCGTATCATCTGGATGTAGTGCAATAATAGTAAACTTAGTTAATACAGATACAACACAAGAAATACTTAATGCAGCAGGTGATATTCCAGTTGTATTCGTAAATAGAATGCCAAGTGAGGAGATTTTAAAATCAGTTGACAAGGCATCTTACGTAGGGTCTGATGAGCATGAAGCTGGTAAATTACAAGCTGAATTCTTATCAACTTATTTTAAAGATAAAGAAGCAAAAGAACTTGATTATGTATTATTTATGGGGATTTTAGGGCTACAAAATACAAACGCTCGTACTGATTCTGTAAAGATGGGATTAGAGGAAAAGGGATTTGTGCTAAATAAGCAATTCGAAGATACAGCTGAATATGACCGTGCAATGGCCATGTCTAAGATGCAACAATTTATTGGAACTGGAAAGAAATTTGATGTGGTTATAGCTAACAATGATGAAATGGCTCTAGGAGCTATTGAAGCTATGAAAGGTGCAAACATAACAGATATTCCAGTTGTAGGAATCGATGCTACGGCTAATGCAATAGTAGCAATTGAAAGTGGAGAAATGGCATGTTCCATATTCCAAGATGCTAAGGGACAAGGAGCAGGAGCCTTTGAATTTGCTTACACTTATGCTACAGGTGAAAAGGCAGAGAAATATGGTTGGGTACCTTTTAAAATTGTATCAAAGGAAAACGTTGCAGAATATAAATAATCGGTTTTTATACTTTTTTTTATCCTTAAGGTCAGGAGTGGTTTATGATGGGTGAATATATTTTAGAAATGGTTGACGTTGTGAAGGAGTTTCCTGGGGTTAAGGCGCTCAAGGGTGTAGATTTGAAAGTTAGAAAAGGATCAATTCATGCTTTAATGGGAGAAAATGGGGCAGGTAAATCAACCCTCATGAAGTGTTTAATTGGCATTCATCAAATGACATCTGGAAAAATCATATTCAAGGGGCAAGAGGTTCATATTAAGGGGACCTCATCTGCCCTTAATATGGGCATTTCTATGATACATCAAGAATTGACAGCTGTTACTGAGCGTACCGTAGCAGAGAATATATGGTTAGGTAGAGAGCCATTAAAAAATAGATTTATGATAGATCATAAAAAGATGAAAGATGATACGACAGAGTTATTAGAAAGACTACATATGGATATTGACCCAGATGAAATAATGGCCAATTTAACAGTTGCCAAAATGCAAATGGTTGAAATTGCAAAGGCAGTTTCCTTTAATGCAGACATAATAATCATGGATGAACCTACATCAGCCTTAACTACAAAAGAGGTTGACCACCTATTTGAAATTATTAACAGTTTAAAGAGTAAGGGCGTTACAATAATATATATTTCTCACAAAATGGATGAAATCTTTGAAATTTGTGATGAAATTACAGTTTTAAGGGACGGTGAATTTGTTGGAGTGGATTTTGCTTCTAACTTAAGCATAGATAAATTAATATCTATGATGGTTGGCCGTGAACTGACTGAAATGTTTCCAAAAGTAGAGTGTGAAATAGGAGAGACTATTTTAAAAGTTGAAAATTTAAGCTCTGGCTCTGCTTTTTCAGATGTATCCTTTGAACTTAAAAAGGGTGAAATATTAGGTTTTGCTGGGTTAGTAGGAGCAGGTAGAACGGAAGTTGTAGAGACCATATTTGGTATAAGACCAAAGACAGGCGGAAAAATCTACATAAAGGATAAGGAAGTTGAAATAAAAGAAGCTTATGATGCATTAAAACATGGAATTTTTTTATTGACAGAAGATAGAAAGAAACAAGGCATATTTCCAGTTTTAAGTGTTAAGGATAATATGATTGTATCTAATCAAGAGAACTATGTTAAAAAACTTAGTTTAGATCACAAAAAAATTAAATCTGACACAATGGAGTATATAGATAAAATCAATGTAAAAACTCCAAGTATTGAAACACCTATAAAGAGTCTAAGTGGAGGAAATCAACAAAAGGTACTTGTAGCAAGGGCCCTTTTAACAGAACCTGAGATTCTAATTGTAGATGAACCAACTAGGGGGATAGATGTAGGTGCGAAAGCAGAGATACATACATTGATTACAAATCTTGCAGCTCAGGGGAGAGCAATTATTATGATATCTTCAGAAATGCCAGAAGTTTTAGGAATGAGTGATCGAGTTGTTGTAATGCATGAAGGGAGAGTAACAGGAATAGTAAATCGTAGTGATATAACTCAAGAAATAGTTATGCGCTATGCCACAAATAGTATATAAAGGAGGTAGATAAAGGATGGATCAAGTGTCTAACATGTCTAATATTAAAAGAATTGCAAGTAAAAATACAATCTATGTAGTTCTTATATTTTTAGTAGTTTTGATTACTATTGCATCACCTAATTTTCTTACCATACACAATATTATAAATTTAGTAACTACAGAATCGATTAAAGGCCTACTAGCCTTAGGTGTTGCCTTTTGTATTCTTTCAAAGGGGATTGATCTATCTCCAGGTTCAATTGTAGCTTTATCTGCTGTTGTATCAGCAAGTTTAATACAAGATCCTACATATACAGCTCAATTATTTAAGGGGTTTGATTTACCTCCAGGAATAGATGTAGTTATAGCTGTATTAGCAGGTGTGTTGGCAGGAACATTCTTTGGGGTTGTAAATGGGTCCTTAATTGCCTTAACAAAGATACCTCCTTTTATAGCCACTTTAGGAAGTATGGTAGTAGTAAGAGGATTGGCCATGTTATATACTAACGCTTACCCAATACCAATGTTAAAGCCAACCTTTAAAGCAATAGGTCAAGGATCTATAGGAATAGTACCTAATTTATTAATTATACTTGTTTTATTTGTAATAGTAGGTTGGTTTTTATTAAATCAAACGAGGTTTGGTAAGAATGTATATGCAATAGGTGGAAATATTGTGGCAGCTGAAGTGGCTGGAATAAATGTAAAGAAAAATATTATTTGGATATATACATGGTCTGCATTTTGTGCTTCTGTTGCAGGAGTATTATTAGCTTCAAGAACTGGTTCAGGTATAGCAACTCTAGGTTTAACTTATGAGCTAGATGCCATAGCGGCAGCTACAATCGGAGGAGTTAGTCATAATGGTGGAGTTGGTCGGATTGGTGGCGTGGTAGCTGGTATTTTAATACTAGGTGTAGTTAACAATGGATTATTACTTTTAGGAGTATCTCCATATATACAACAACTTGTAAAAGGTGTAATCATTGTAAGTGCGGTTGTATTTGATATGAGAAAAAATGCTAAAGCGGCATAAATATAAGGGAGGAGATAGACATGAAAATTTGTTTTAATCAAGCAACAACAATGAAAAATTCCACTTTGGAAAAGGATCTAGAACTATGTGAAAAGCATGGATATGATTTAATCGAAATTAGACTAGATAAACTAAGAGATTATCTAACTAGAAATACCCTTGATGATTTAGTAAATTTCTTTGAAAAAAGTAATATAAAACCCTTTGCTTTTAACGCTCTAGAATTTATCACTTTCAGAGATAAAGAAGGCTATGACCAAATAATTAGTGACCTTAAGTTTCTATGTGAAGTAGGAAACCTTATTAATTGTAAAAAGATTGTAGTAGTACCTACTTTTGATGTGGGAGATCATACAAAGAGTGAAATTAAAGAAGAAAGTGTAAAGAGAATAAGTGAGCTAGCTCATATAGCTAAAATACATGATGTTAAATTGGCATTTGAATTTGTAGGCTATCCAAACTGTTCTGTAAATAGATTTGAACAGGCTTATGATATTGTAAAGGCAGTTGATCTTCCTAACGTAGGTGTAGTACTAGATTGTTTCCATTTCCACGCAATGGGATCTTGTCTTGAAGATTTAAAGAAGGCAGATAAGGATAAGATATTTATATTCCATATTGACGATAGTGAAGATCTACCAGTAGGGGCTGCAAGAGATAATAATCGTCTATGGCCTGGAGAGGGGGCCATTAACTTAGATGGAATATTGTCTACTTTAAAAGATATCGGATATGATGAGATGGTTTCTATTGAGTTATTTAGACCAGAATACTGGGATTGGGAAATTGAGAGAGCTATTTTTGTTGGTAAGGAAAAGACGATGGATGTTGTATCAAAATATTTTTAATAAACTAAAATATACATAAAGAATTGGAAGGGTGTAAATATGATTAGAGTTGGAATTATTGGAGTTGGACGAATTGGAAGACTTCATACAGAAAACATATGTTATAATGTGCCAATGGCAAAGGTAGTTTCCATAGCAGACCCTTTTATGTCAGAGGACACAGAAAAGTGGGCTAATAATTTAGGAATTACAAAGTGTTATAAGGATTATAATAATATATTAAATGATAAAGAGGTAGACGCTGTATTTATTTGTTCTTCAACTAATACTCATGCACCAATTTCTATAGAGGCAATTGAAGCCCATAAACACGTATTTTGTGAAAAGCCAGTAGACTTATCTATTGAAAAAATAGTTGAAGTTATGGAAGTTTTAAAGCATAAGGATATAAAATATCAAGTTGGATTTAATAGAAGATTTGATCACAACTTTAAGGCTGTTAGAGATGCTGTTGCAAATAATAAAATTGGAGATCCTCATATTATGAGAATCACATCTAGAGATCCAGCACCACCTCCAATTGAGTATGTAAAAGTATCAGGAGGGTTGTTCTTGGATATGACTATTCACGATTTTGATATGGCAAGATATTTAGTGGATAGTGATGTTAAAGAGATATTTGTGCAGGCAGATGTACTTGTGGATGATGCCATTGGTGAAGTTGGCGATGTAGACACGGCTATAGTGTCTATGAAAATGGAAAATGGTACATTAGCAATTATAGAAAACTCTAGAAAGGCCGTTTATGGGTATGACCAAAGAGTAGAGATATTAGGCTCACAAGGAATGGTAGGAACAAAGAATGATTTGCCATCAACAGCTGTTATAAGTAATGAAAATGGAGTAACTGGAGAAAAACCTCTACATTTCTTCTTAGAAAGATATATGGATTCTTTTAAGAAAGAAGTAATCGCTTTTGTAGATGCTATTAACAATGACACTCCTGTACCAGTAGATATTAACGATGGTTTAAAGAGCGTCATAATAGGTATGGCAGCTAAAAAGTCTTTAGAAGAAGGCAGACCAGTTAAAATATCAGAAATAAAACTTTAGAATTATATAAAAATATATTTAAACAATTTACTAATTCCCCCCCTAGAGTATTAAAACAAATATTCTAGGGTTTCTTTTTAGGCTTTATAATAAATGTTAACATGTAAGTTATAAACAAGATAGATGAAAAAATGTGGTTGAGTATAGATTAATACTTAAGTGTTAATAATAGTCTTTAGATATTTGTTGTATGAAAGGAATGAAAAAGTGATGAAGACATTATTAACTCTGAATCACCATATACGTAATAAGAAAAAGTATAAGAGTGCAACGGATCTGGTTATTGGTATTCCAAAGGGCTTATTTTATCATGAACACAGCCGTCTATGGGAAAAATTTTTTGAGAATTTAGGCTGCAAAGTAATAGTTTCAGAAGATACAAACAAGGAAATTCTCAATTATGGGATTAAGCACTGTAGCAATGAAACATGCCTTCCTGTAAAAGTATTTCATGGGCATGTATACAGCCTTAAAGATAAAGTAGACTATATATTTATTCCAAGATACACAAGTGTTGATAAAAACGAGTATACCTGCCCTAAATTCTGTGGACTACCGGATATGTCACTATTAAATCTAAAAGGTAGTATAAGGGTATTGGAAGTGAAACTGCATATAGATAAGGATATTAATTTTACCTTTGAAAGCTTAAAAGAACTAGCTAAAAACATTAATGTTGAATATAACAACGTTGTTGAGGCTTTCAAAAATGCAGTGGATTTATTTCATAAAAACGAGGAAGAGAAATTAAGAGATGGCCTGAATCAGGTTAATAAATCAAAAAAACTTGCCGTTTCAGTGTTAGGACATCCCTATGTTATATATGATAACTATATGAGCATGAGACTTATAGGAAAACTTAAAAATAAAAATATTGATGTTTACACTCCAATGAGTCTTGATAGAGAAACAAAAAGGCGTAATGCTTATCCTTTCCAAGGCAAGGTTTTTTGGGGAGTTGGCTTTGAAAACCTGGGAAGTGCATTTACATTTGCAGAAGATGAAAATATTAATGGAATTATCTATTTATCACCTTTTGCTTGTGGAGTAGATGCATTTATTGTTGAATTTATTGAAAGGCGGTTTAAAACCCATTACAAAGTACCTTTCCTAAAACTCACAATCGATGAACACACGGGAGAAGCAGGATTTGATACAAGAATAGAAGCATTTTTGGATATGATAGGGTGTGATTAAAGATGAAAGTAACATTTCCACACATGGGAAACATGTATGTACCAATTAAAGTATTGTTAGAAACTATAGGTGTAGACTACGTAATGCCGCCCTTTTGCAATAAAAAGACAGTAGAATATGGTGTTACCCATTCTCCTGAATTTGTATGTCTACCATTTAAGACAATGTTAGGAGACTTTATTCACGGCATACAAAATGGAGCAGATACAATATTGTTCTGTGGAGGGGTAGGTCAATGCAGACTTGGTTATTATGGGGATTTACAGAGTGAGATATTAAAAAGTATCGGATATAAGGTTGAATTTATTTCCATTGATTTAACCAATATGACTGTTAAGGAGGTAATGGAAAAACTAAAGATCTTAACAGACGGTAAAAGTTCTTCTAAAGTTATTAAAGGGATTATCTATGCAGTACAGACAATCTTTATGGTTGATAAATTATATCAATTAGCCAATTACACAAGGTGCAGGGAAATAAACAAAGGTTATACTGATAATGTTATGAAAGAATTTAAAAATAGAGTACAAAATGCAAAGGGGTATAAAGGCATAAAGAATGAAATAATACTTGCCAAAAGGATGTTAAAAGCAATAAAAATAGATAGAAATTCTCAACCGCTTAAAATAGCTATTGTTGGGGAAATATATGCTGCTACCGAAAGCTATATTAACTTGGATATTGAAAGAAAATTGGGCAATATGGGTGTAGAGGTGTGCAACAAATTAGGTGTTGCCAATTGGATAATGGAGCACTTTATTAAAAATATACTGCCTATAAAATCAAAAAATATGCCACACGAAGCAGGTAAAGAGTTCATGAGGACGGACGATATAGGAGGGCATGGACTTGAAACTATTGGAAATGCCATATTAAGTGGAAAGAAAGAGTATGACGGCGTTATTCATTTGTATCCCTTTACGTGTATGCCTGAAATTATTGCACAAAGTACCTTTAGCGAGATACAAGGAAAATATAATATTCCAATAATCACACTTATTTTAGATGAAATGACAGGAGAAGCAGGCTATGTAACAAGGCTTGAAGCATTTATTGATATGCTTAGAATGAAAAGAAACTTTTGTAAGAGTAGTAATCAGACTGAAACAGATGCAACTTAATATCTTTCGTACTAAAATAAAACAAGACTATGATAAATCTAATTTTATCATAGTCTCTTTTTTTGTGTCTTTTTATAGAATAACACTTCAATAAGTCCTTTTTATTACCTAAAAAACCCATAGCAATGTACAATAAATTAACATTCGACAAAAGCAGTGGAGTTTCGATGGAGGATATTGTAAACATAAACAGAAAATGGAAATATATACAATTTTATACCAATAACTTATATAAAATATGTGAAGATAGAAATTAACTTGTCTGATATAGGGTTTTATCATTATCTTAAAAGTCTTGTTATAAAGAGAATATAAGTTTATATATAGTAAAGATGAGCTAAATTTAAATTAGCAAATTTAAGGAGGAAAAAATGAAAAGCTTAAAGTATAAAATTATGGTACCCGTATTTTTATTATCTACCATAGGAATTATTCTTCTCTCATTTTGTGCACATGAAATATCTAAGGAAATAATTACAAATTATGTGGAGTTAGCAGTAGAAGGTAAGGCTGAAAAACTTGTAAGTTTTATAGACCATGAATTGGAAGAGTGGGAAAGTCAATTGGAGCTATTGGCTTCAACTGACAAAGTAAAAAAATTAGACTCTGAAGGATTTTTAAAACATATCTCAGATAAAAAAAATTTGTTTGAACAATATGAAGTAGTTGCAATTATTGACAGTAAAGGAAACTATGTAGCTTCGAATGGAACAAAGGGAAATATTACGGACAGACTATATTTTCATAAGGCTATGAAAGGAGAGTCGGCCATATCTGAATTTAGTATTTCAAAAACTACTGGGAATCCAATTATAGTAATTTCAGTTCCTATTTTTGATGATTATGGAAATGTAATAGGCGTAGTGGCTTCAACAGTAAATTTATA
>NZ_NIBG01000034.1 GCF_002270055.1 Anaeromicrobium sediminis
ATACACTCATCATAACTAAATCTAGCTTAAATACTTGACTTCCATATACAATCAAATATCCAATACCAGCTTGAGATACTATAAACTCACCTACTATAACACCAACCCAAGAAAGACCTACATTAATCTTTAAGGCATTAATGATAGCAGGCACACTAGATGGAATAACTACCTTTTGTAATACTTGAAGCTTATTAGCACCAAAGGTTTGAAGCATCCTTATCTTATCATTAGATACTTCTTTAAATCCTCCGTATACTCCTAATATGGTAACGATGATAGAAACTATCATTGCTGTGACTATAATACCAGATATACCAGCACCAGCCCATATGATAATAATAGGAGCAAGGGCTGTTTTAGGTAGAGCATTTAGTACTACTAAATAGGGATCTAATACCTTAGATAAAAAGTCAGACCACCAAAGAACTATGGCTACTAGGGTTCCAAGTAAAGTACCAAGAGTAAACCCAACCACCACTTCTGTAGTACTTACTACTACATGTTTAAATAAGGCTCCAGACTTAAACATTTTAATAAATAATGTATATATTTGAGATGGATAGCTAGTTAAGAACGTATCTATTAAATTAAACTTAGCGGCCAACTCCCATAGGGCAAGCATACATATTAGTATTAAAACTTGAGTAATCCTAATGAGTTTTTTTCTCTTGTTAACCTTTTTTAGAAATTCCATATGTTCTTTACTATACATGTATATCCAGCTCCTTCCATATGGTTTGGAAGTAATCTTTAAATTCTGGAGCTTCCCTAGAACTTAGAGGTGTACGTTCAGAGTCTAGGGTGAATTTTATCTCATGTATACTTTTTACGCGGGCAGGTCTATTACTTAGAACTATTACTCTATCTGCCATGGATATAGCTTCTGATATGTCGTGTGTAATCATTAGGGCTGTCTTTTTCTCCTTTTTTAGTATGTTATAAATATCATCAGCAACTATCAATCTAGTCTGATAATCAAGGGCAGAGAATGGCTCATCAAGTAGAAGTAATTTAGGTTCTATGGCCAATGTTCTAATTAAGGCAACTCTCTGTCTCATACCACCAGATAATTGATTTGGATAGTGATTTTTAAAATCCTTTAATCCATAAGTATTTAAAAGCTTTTCTACCATTTTCTTTGAATGTGAAGTCAATTTCTTTTGTACTTCAAGTCCAATAAGCACATTATCTAATATATTCCTCCACTCAAAGAGAAGATCATTTTGAAACATATAACCTACATCTTTACGAGTATCTGTCACTTCCATACCTTCTATGGTAACTTTACCAGAAGAAGGTTTAAGTAAACCAGATATGATAGACAACAAGGTGGACTTTCCGCAGCCACTAGGCCCTACTATGGTTATGATCTCTCCTTCAGATACATGAAAGGATAGATCTGATAAGGCCTTAGTCTCGCCACCTAATGTATGATAGCTCAGGTGCAAGTTATTCACTTGTACTATTCTTTTTTGAGGCACGATCAACCCTCCTTAAATAACTATAATTTATATTATTCAAAGAAGGGAGTTTTGCTACTGATGAAGTTAATAGTTTACTAGGGAAGAAGGTGTATTCATGGAATTTTGTTAAGTGAGAATATATAGGAGGTACACTTCATGGGAATGTGTAAATAAAGTATATGCTAGATGATAGTGGGCATAAGTCAGTCACAAGTATCAGTGTATTTTAGGAGAAAATTTTAAAAATGGATTAATTACATCCCAGTTATTTGTCTAACTGCTTAATACAGAAGGATACTTACTTCCCCCCATTAGCCCCCTTTTAAACTTTGTTATTTATAACTCATATATTCGCACCTATTTGGATTTGTTTTATTAAATAGGAGCCTTTATTTCTATTTCCTTTCCAATATTTTTGCAATCAATATTTATAAATATACTTGCATCAAACTTTTTTCCATTGTGATCATATACTTCGTTAAACTTAAATATCTGTTTAACAATTTCATCCTCATTACTTAAATAAATTTCTAAGACTCCACTTGCATCATCTGCGTAATTTTCGTTCAAAATCTGACCAGCAAAATTGTAGCTCTGTCTAGGGACTAAATGAATAAATTGTTTTCTATCTAAATGAACAACATATTTAATAGCGGATAATCCATTTAAAAACACCTTGTCTTCCTTTAGAATGGAATAGGTATTTAGGTCATTATATAGATTAGATTCTATAACTCTGTCTGAAGAATCATCAGAGAGACCAGTTGGATTGTATCTATATTTTTTCCACGTATTGTTCCGAGAGTCTCTAACATAATATCTATTACCAGTATGAATATATTCTGTGCTGTCTTCTTCATATCCGTAGTGAGATCCAGATATGATAATATGTTCTTTTACATGATAATTCCATATATTGCTTAATGTTTTATATTTGTGTTTTATAAATGCGTTTGTGTCTACATCTATTCCATGTATAGCTAAATTCATATTTGAATATAGCTCTCCTTTGTATCCATTTCTTATGACTTTCTTCAATGTGTAATATAGATCAGGGTGATTTGGTGCATTTTCATCTTGAATATGTGCAATTTTATTTTCATTATCCCAGCTAAAGTCTAGTTGAAAAATTTTAGTAATCTGCTCTAGTGGTACAAAAATTACCCCATTTACTTCTTTAGGTGCAATAGTGAGCTGTATCTTTTTATCTTCATAAGGTTGTCTATCTTTCTCATACCTGGAAAAAGGATTGCTAAATGCATCTACATAAGCTGTTTTATTTCCCATCTGCAAGTGTATTCCTTTTTGATTATATATATCTGTATGTGCCCTAAACCATTCTTGTGTCTTATACGCTTTATAATAATGTGAACTAGTCTGCCCAAATAAATATTTATCAAAAAAGGTATGAGGAACTAATATTATACCATCTTCAATAATAGCTGTTCCGTCAAATTGAGCTTTGTTTCCATTGAAATATATCTTGATTTCATCTTTTTTTTCTCCATCCGCTTTAAATAAATTTATTATATTTTCTTTATTATTTATAAAGCTATCTAAAACTACAGCTGCTTGTTCTTTCGTTGCATCTCCTTTAGGACCAAATACGTTGTGATCTGTTCCACTCATAATTCCTGATGCTAGAGTAATCTCTACGTTCTTTTTTGCCCAGTCGGATATTTTGTCGTTGTCCTCAAGTGTATTGATGTAATTGATCTCATTTTTTTCTTTATTGATACCCAAAGCATTAACAAAAATACTGGCCATTTGTTCACGAGTACATTTTTCTTTAGGAGCGAATCTTCCCAAACCCATGCCTGATATAATTCCCTTATCATATGCAGTTTCAACATATTTGTATGCCCAGTGGTCCTTTGGTACATCGTTAAAGGTTGGCTGTTCAGGAATATTTGAAGTATCTAAATTTAGGCCTTTTACTATTATGGTTACTATTTGGGCACGTGAAAGTGTTTCTTTAGGGTTAAAATTTCCTTTCTTGTCTCCTGTAATAATCTTTTTGTTAAAAAGATTTGTAATAGAATCTTTAGCATAATTAGAGGCCTTATCTAAGTCTTTTAAAATAGATGCTTCAACATTTAGAAAATAGGAAGACATGCTTATTGCTGATACTAATATTGCGATCAGGCAACATAGTTGCATTGCTCTATGATTAAAATGTAGTTTTTTCATTTTATGCACCTACTCCATCTAGATTTTTTTACTTTTAAGTCCACTTTGATTATATTCATATGTTCCTATAGTTTCATCATTTTTATTCACCTGTATGAATTTACCTTCTCCATGGTAAATATATTTCCATCTTATATTTAGGCTGTGTTAAAGTATAGTGTTGTTATCAGACAATAAGTATGTAGGTTATATTAGAAATATTGATGATTTCTCAAATTTAAAATAATTTCTATGTTATATATTCCACAATTTGGTACAATGTGTTATAGGATAGAAGTTTATAAGAAAGGAAATTGTTATGAAAAAAAGCGTACAAGAAAAAGATAAAGAGCAAGAAAGGGAGATTATTAGAAAATTTCAGAAAGCTCAAATTATTAATATTATAATTACAATGGTATCTTTATTTATGCTTCCTTTAATAGCTATCGGAGGGTTATTAGCAGAACAGAGAGAATTAGCAATAGAAAAACCATTGCAGTATTTATGTATTTCTTTGATAGGAGTTATGTTTTTATCTAATGTCTTTTTAAGAAAATGCCATAATTGTGGCGTAAAACTAAAATAATATTTTTTATCTCAAAACGTAAATACGCGTATTATTCAGATGAGAAAATCCTTCGATTTAAAAATGGTGTTATGGAAGAACACGATCTGACTTATGAAGTAATTAAAAAATATGCACCAGAAGTAAGTCAATCATTTACTAATTTTCTCAACATGATTATTAATGTTGAGATAAATTCTAACAACAAAGAAAAAATATATATTTTGCTATAATATACCTTATCTTTCTTAATAATAATCAACCTCACCCAATATAGGGTGAGGTATTGTGTTTTATTTTACTGTGATCATTAAGTTACGAATGATATTGATTAAATCATCATATCCTGCAAGGAATTGTAGCAGTGTTTTGGATGTAGCGCCAAAGGTATCAAATTCTTCTACCTTCATACCATCTGGATTATATGCTTTTCTAAAGTCCTCAATTTTATTTGATAATTCTTCAATAATCTTTGGATCTACAGGATGATCTATTCGATCAACAACTGTAACATCAGAACCATTGAATCGTTTTTGCCATTTATATGGGATTGTTTCTATCATATCTCCACCAATAAATTCTGACCACTGTAGATGATTTCGATAAGCTGCTGCAAGAAGTTTTGTCTTATATCCACGCTCATTAAATATTTTATAAGCATTTTTCATAACTGCAACCCCTGCCCACTCTAAGCACTTAGGGTCAATAATAATGTCATCTCTGTCTACTACAATCTTTAACCAATCATCAATTCTTCCTACCATGATTGTACACACTGGATGCATATTGGATATATCCTTGCCTTCTTTTACACGTCTAGCAAGTCCTCTTTCTACTGCTTCAGCTACTGCAATTGCCTGTGGTACTGTAAAGCTAACAGTTGCATTTATATTCACGCCTTGATAAGTTGCTTCTTCAATTGCTTCTACACCAGCTTTTGTTGTCGGCATTTTAACCATCATATTTGGTGCTAATTGATTGAATCTTACAGCTTGTTCTACCATAAGTTCTGCATCTCTATAATATTTTGTATTGGTCTGTATTGAAATTCTTCCTTTTTCCCCATTTGTTTGTTCAAAAATAGGTTGAAGCAATTTTGCTCCTGCTCCTGCCATTTCTTCATTGATCTTCCAAGCAATATCATCTTCCGTTGCTTTTGGCATCTGTTGAATAAGCTCAAGAATTCTATCCTTGTAAAGATGCATTTCTTTCTTTAATACATTCCCTACAATCACAGGATTGGTCGTAGCCCCTACTGCACCATTTTCAATAGCATACTCTAATTCCCAAATAGAACATGAATCATTCCAATAGTCTGTAACACTTGTACTAGCCATTTCATGTAATGGACTTTTGTAGTTAGTCATTCTTTTACCCCCCTAGATATTTTTTAGCATATGAACAATGCTTTTGATTTGTTAGAAGCTTTATGTACGTTGAAAACGTATACATCTATTTTAACATAGATAAATTTTAAAATGGATGTTTTTGAATACAAAATTCTGACAATGGTAAAGCGAGTGAAATTTTCACTCGCCCTTTATGATATTCATCTTCCATAAATACAAAACAATAGATCATTATGCAAATTACAAAACACTACACGCCTAGTTATTGATTAATCCAAGTTTTTTGAATTTATATTGAACTGATAGCCTTGATATATCAAGTTCTTGAACAGTTCTTTCCTGATGTGCACCATGTTTTTCTAAAGCTTTTTTTATCACCTTAATTTCCTGCATTTCTAAAGCAATAAGTTCATTGATGTTGTTAAAATGCTCATGACTCTTTACCTTCTGGATAATCTTTAAAGGTAAATCTTCTTCATATAGTGTAGTATCATTGGCTATAACAGGCTTTCTTAGATTTCGAAGCTTTAATGCAATCACACCTACTGAGCCTAGGTCACTATGTAAAATAACTTGTTTAGTGGGTTTCTGACTAGCATAGACATTTTTAACTGCCATAATAGCTAATTCTGTATCCATTGTTTTTGAGAATGAGTATCCTATAATTTTATAGTGTTCGAATTTGCGTGTCTACGTTATTATACTAACACCATAAGGCTTGTATGATTGGAATTTATATTATATAATTTGATTAAATCAAGAAAGGGAAGGATAGAACTATGAAGATGAATAAACTTAATAAATGTTTAGGTCTATTTATAAGTGTGTATATCATCCTATTTGTAGTTTTTTCTATAGGTTTTCTTTTGGCGTATGCAGATCATGATTGTCAGGATTATCATTCAGATCATGGATGTGAGATTTGTTTGAATATTGAGAGTATAATGAATTTTGGTAAGAAACTAGTTCTTAGCAATGCATGCACTGGCAGTTTTGTGATATTACTTGTTGTAAGCGGATTTATCACGTTACCAGCTTTGGAAAAAATCATTATGACTACACCTGTAATCCTAAAAGTGAGAATGAATAATTAAAATATACTTCTAACAAGGGGTAAGTGTATATTTTTATATGCTTCTTAATACCCTTGTATTTTTGTGCCCAAAAACAAGAATAAAAATACTATGGAGGTTATTTTATTATGAAAAAACTATTATGTACTATTACTATAATTGCTTATTTGTTATTCTCGCTAACTGGTTGTGCAGGAAAAACAATGTCTGAAACTGATTCAAATTCTGAGGCAAAATTGAATATTATTGCTACTTCATTTCCTCAATATGATTTCGTAAGAAAAATTGTTGGAGATAAAGCAAATGTAACATTACTACTATCGCCAGGGTTAGAAACACATTCCTTTGAACCATCTCCAAAAGATAGAATTGATATTGCTAAATGTGATGTATTTATATATACAGGCGGTGAAGTATGGATAGATGAAATCCTTGAGTCTATTGATACAGATGATATTGAGTTAATAAGTCTTATGGAAATTGTAAATCTTTTAGAAGAAGAAATTGTTGATGGGATGGTCCATGATCATGATCATGAAGACCATGAAGATCATGAAGATCATGAAGATCATGAAGACCATGAAGATCATGAAGACCATGAAGACCATGAAGATCATGAAGACCATGAAGACCATGAAGACCATGAAGATCATGAGGACCATAAAGATCATGAGGACCATAAAGAACATGAAGAGCATGAAGAGCATGAAGAGCATGAAGAGCATGAAGAACATGAAGACCATGAAGAACATGAAGAACATGAAGAACATGAAGATCACGAAGATCACGAAGATCATCATGATGAGTATGTAGAATATGATGAACATGTATGGACTTCACCTAAAAATGCCATTAAAATTGTTGAGTATATTTCAGAGAGAATGATTGCGTTAGATAAAGATAATGAAGACTATTTTGAAACAAATACTAAAAAGTATGTAGAAGAACTTGAAGAATTAGATCAATTATTTAGAGTGGTTACTAAAGATGCAAAAAATAATACTGTATTAGTAGCGGATAGATTCCCATTTAGATATATGATGAATGAATACGGACTTGACTATTATGCTGCTTTTACTGGTTGTTCTACTCAGACAGATGCAAGTCCTGCAACCTTAGCATTTTTAATAGATAAAGTGAGAGATGAAAGTATTCCAGTTGTATTCTATACAGAACAATCTAATCAAAAGATGGCGGATGCTATATGTGAAAGTACAGATAGTAAAAAGATGTTATTGCATTCATGCCATAATATAACTCAAGAGGAAATTGATAAAGGAGTAACCTATATTTCTCTAATGACTAAAAATGCAGAGAGTTTAAAGGAGGCATTGCAGTAGTATGACATTTATTGAATGCTCAGATCTATCATTTTCGTATGAGAATAAAACTGTATTGTCTAAAGTGAATTTCTCTGTAGAAAAGGCAGACTATATATGCATTTTAGGTGAAAATGGATCTGGTAAAAGTACTTTAGTTAAAGGTCTTTTGAATCTTAAACGACCTTCTAACGGTAAGATTGTTTTTAGCAAAGGAATAAAAAGTAACGAAATTGGCTATTTGTCACAACAAAAGAGTATGTTAAAAGATTTTCCTGCTAGTGTTTTTGAAGTTGTTTTAAGTGGAAGGCTGAGCAGTATGGGAATCAGGCCATTTTATACAAAGAAGGATAAAGCTATAGCTAATAAAAATATTGAAAAATTAGGCATTAGTCATCTTAAGAAAAAATCGTTTGTAGAATTATCAGGAGGTCAACAACAGCGAGTATTACTTGCAAGAGGTTTGTGTGGAACAGAAAAACTCTTAATACTTGATGAACCTGTAACTGGGCTGGATCCATTAGTGACTTTAGAGCTATATGATTTAATAAAAATGATTAATGAAACTGAAAAAATGACGATTATTATGGTTACACATGATGCTAGAGAAGCAATAAAACATGCTAGTCATATTCTTCACTTGGCTAATAAACAATTGTTTTTTGGTACTACTGAGGAATATAAAAAGACAAGGATGGCTGAAGAGTTTTTAGGAGGTGGCAAAGTTGATTGATATGTTAATTGAGATGTTCTCGTATACTTTTTTAGTGAGAGCATTTATAGTTGGACTATTGGTATCACTTTGTGCCTCATTACTTGGAGTTACTTTAGTCGTTAAAAGGTACTCTATGATTGGAGATGCACTATCTCGGGTAGGTTTTAGCTCACTTGCCATTGCAGTAGCTTTGAATTTAGCTCCTCTAACATTAAGCATACCGATTGTAGTATTATCAGCTGTTTTACTACTTAGATTAAGTGAAAACAGTAAAATCAAAGGAGATTCTGCAGTAGCATTGATATCAACAAGTTCTCTTGCAATTGGTGTAATTATACTTTCTCAAACGACAGGTATGAATACAGATGTTTGTAACTTTATGTTTGGAAGTATTTTAGTTATGAGTAGCAGTGATGTAGTATTGAGTATTGTCTTGTCGCTTGTAGTGCTAATCTTATTTGTTTTATTCTACAATAAGATATTCGGAGTAACATTTGATGAAAACTATGCAAAAGCAACAGGTACAAATACTGAAGCGTATAATATGATAGTAGCAATACTTACAGCTATTACCATTGTACTGGGTATGCGCATGATGGGAGCCATGTTAATATCAAGTTTAGTGATATTCCCAGCTTTAACGTCCATGAGAGTATTCAAAAATTTTAGAAGTGTAATTATAAGTTCAGCGTTAATATCAGTTATATGTTTTATAATAGGAATGATGGCATCATATCAGTTTGCCACACCTACTGGAGCCAGCATTGTAGTAGTTAATATTATTATGTTTGTCATATTCACTTTAATTAACATTTTTAGAGGAGGGATGGCAAGATGAAAAAGGTTCTTATATTGATTATCGTTAGTATATTAGTATTTGTAGGCTGCAACAATGACAGTGGATTGAATGATTTAGTTGATAATACTGATAAAGAGACAAATATTAGTGCTGATAGTGTAGTTGAAATTAAAGAGAAGATGTTCCTTGCACAAGTAAATGATATATATCTAAATGCAGATGAATATATAGGGAAAACTATTCAATATGAAGGTTATCTATTTATTTATGATTCAGAAGACTTAACTCAACCAAAGTACTTTGTTATTCGTAATGGCCCAGGCTGTTGTGGAAATGATGGTACTATTGGATTTGAAGTTACTTGGGAAGGTCAATTTCCAGAAGCAAATGAATGGCTAGAAGTTAGAGGTGTATTGGAGAGTTATGAGGAGAATGGTAACAATTATTTGAGAATAGTTCTAGAATCATTAGAAGTATTAGAAGTTAGAGGTAAAGAGACTATTTATCAATGATTAGCCAAATTGGTACGAATTGTCCATATGGTAGTACTGTTCCAGAGGTATAATTAAATGAAAGAATGTCACTGCTAAATGATAGTATAAAGTATCAGGTAACAATATAGGTACGAAAGGAGCATATTCTGATATAAGATTGACTTGGTCTCAAAAATAATTAAAAAACCGCACCTATTTTGAAGTGACCCCCTAATGGTGTACAGTTTGTGGATAGTTTAATTTGTTGAAAAATACTAAAGTAGATTTAAATAAATTCAAGGGAAATATATAATTATATGCCCTTGGATTTTTTTATGTAATAAAATTGTCTGCTTGTATGTATACATAGCTGCTGATATGTCATGTGTAATCATTATGGCTGCCTTTTTTTCCTTTTTTAGTATGTTATAAATATCATCTGCTACTATCAATCTAGTCTGATAATCAAGGGCAGAGAAGGGCTCATCAAGTAGAAGTGATTTAGGTTCTATGGCTAGTGTTCTAATTAAGGCAACTCTTTGTCTCATACCACCAGATAATTGATTGGGATAGTGATTTTTAAAATCCTTTAATCCATAAGTACTTAAAAGCTTTTCAACCATTTCTTTTGAATGTGAAGTCAATTTCTTCTGTACTTCAAGTCCAATAAGCACATTATCTAATATATTCCTCCACTCAAATAGAAGGTCATTTTGGAACATATAACCTACATCTTTACGAGTATCTGTCACTTCTATACCTTCTATGGTAACTTTACCAGAAGAAGGCTTGAGTAAACCAGATATGATAGACAACAAGGTGGACTTTCCGCAGCCGCTAGGGCCTACTATGGTTATGATCTCTCCTTTAGATACATGAAAGGATAGATCTGATAAGGCCTTAGTCTCGCCATCTAATGTATGGTAGCTAAGATGCAAGTTATTCACTTGTACTATTCTTTTTTTGAGGCGCAATCAACCCTCCTTAAATAACTATAACTTATATTATTCAAAGAAGGGAGTTTTACTACTGATGAAGTTAATAGTTTGCTAGGGAACATAAGTCAGTCATTTGAGCATAAATAAATCCCCTATTAGGATTCAGATTTTGTTATATAATCTGAATCCTAATAGGGGATTTTAATTACTGGTGTAGAGAATACAATTTAAAGCAACTTAATCAGTGCTTCTAAATCTTCAGATAAAGCTTTTGCAAGCTCAAAATCCGTATCTTTTAGAGCCAATTCTATTTTCGTTTCAATTGATTTTTTCTTTTGTTCAATTTCTAAATAGTCTCTATCAAAATGGTTAGCATAAATCTTCCTTCTAAATTTTTTCATACTCATTTTTCTAATGGTCTTATCTTCAATGATTAGAACATAATCCATACAATTGGCTATAGAATAGTAATCATGAGAAATCATTAGAATCGCGCCTTTATAGTCTTCTATGGCTTTTTCAAGGGCTATTTGTGAATATGTATCTAAATGGCTTGTGGGTTCATCAAGAAGCAACATGTTTGCTTTACTAGCAGAAACTTTAGCTAATTGAAGTACATTTTTTTCTCCGCCAGATAAGGATCCTATTTTTTGATCAATTATTTCTCCGTAAAAGCCATAATTTGAAATATATGATATAATCTCTCCATTGGTTTTAAAACCTGCATCGAAGAACTCTTCAAGTATTGTATTAGACTCATTTAGTGTTTCGCCTTGATGCTGAGATAAATAGGCCATTTTAATATCAGGATTAATTTCAATTGAATCACTATTATTTTTAAAAATGTCTCTCAATAAAGTGGTTTTTCCAGTACCATTTGAACCGATAAGAGCTACTTTATCAGTAGATTTAATCTCGAAATTAACATTTTCTAAAAGTATCTCATCATAGGCAACACTGTAATCATTAACTTTTAAAGCGATGATTTCTTCAATCTCATTATCAGTATCGAAACTGATATTCGGCTGCTTAATATCTACAAAAGGCTCTTTAATACGTCTTGCTTCTAATCTTTCTTGAATTTTGACTCTAGCCCTTAGAGACCTTCCTTTAGAAGCTTCAGGATTATGAGTTGCAATATATCTTAGTTTATTGATTAACATAGCGTTTCTCTCAATTTCTTCACTATCGGCTATAGCCAGTTCTTGTAACTCAATTTTAGTTTGAAGTAATGAAAATTTATAATCAATATATCTTCCATCAAACTCTTGAAGTTCCGTGTTTTCAAGGTGCAGAATTTTGTTAAAACAATGATTCAATAGATATCTGTTGTGGGTTATGATTAATAGTGTTCCCTTATGTGAATTAATTAGGTTTTTAAGAGAATTAAGGTTTTCAAAGTCTAAGAATACATCTGGTTCATCCATAATCATTAAGTCTGGACTATTGAGCATTTCCTTAATCACTTGTATAAGTTTGAATTCTCCACCACTAAGTTCAGATACCATTAGATCCTTATGCTTAGTTAGGTTTGCAAGATTGAGTTTTTTATTTATGATGCTTTCGAAATCATCCCCACCAATTGAATTAAATGCGTCTAAAGCTTCCTGGTATTTTTCTAGTAAAGTATCAATATCCGAAGATGTTTCCATTTCAGTACAAATAGATGTTATTTTATTTTGTAATTTAATAAATTCTTTTCCTATATATTCGTAAACTGTAGTATCTTTTATTTCCTCTAATTGTGAGAACTGACTTACATACCCAATTCTACAATTAGGGTCCATCTCTAACTTACCATCGAACATATATCTTTCTGGATCCATAATTATATCTATTAATGTACTTTTTCCACTGCCGCTTGTTCCTATAAAAGCGCAATGTTGACCATCTTCTAATAAAAATGAAATATTATTATATAGATCTTTTTGCGGGAACGAGTAGGACAAGTTATCAACTTTTATCATATTATTACCTCTCTTTATCACTTAAAAAGAGCCTATAAAAATAAGCTCTTTATTATATAATATTGCCAATCGAAATTTTGCAATTCAATATTATGTAGCGATGATATTATTTTTGGTTTTCAGTTGATAGCATAACACTTTTTTTAACTAATTTCAATCATTTAGCATAGAATTCTTAAGAAATTAAGATTTGAAAAATAACTAAATTTAAATAAATAAGTTCAAAGAATCTAATATGGATTTAGCACTTCTAAAATAAGGTATAATTAAAAGTAAAAGGATGATATTATATATATAGTACATAAAAGGACTAATATGGAGGGACCGTATGAAAAAAATTATAAAACTATGTACATTAGCTTTTCATTATGAAACCTATATAGGTTTCATATGTAAAAATAGAATAATAAAGGAAAAGGATGAATGATAATGATAAATTTTAACATGAAGAGATTGATAAAATCAGTATGCATTTTGTTTGTAATGGCAATATTCATGACAGGATGCGCCAGTGAAAAAATAAGTGAAGCACCAAAGGAAGGTGTTAATATTGAACACCCAAAAGTACAGATAGAAATGGAAGATGGTAGTAAGATGGTGTTAGAACTGTATCCAGAGTATGCACCTACTACAGTTGAGAATTTCATAAGTCTTTCTAAATCAGGATTTTATGATGGACTTAAATTTCATAGAATCATAAAAGATTTCATGATTCAGGGAGGAGACCCTAAAGGAAATGGAACTGGGGGATCTAAGAATACTATCAATGGTGAGTTTGCTGAAAATGGTTTTAAGAAGAATGAGCTTAAGCATACAAAAGGTATAATTTCCATGGCTCGCAGTAATGATCCAAATTCAGCGAGCAGTCAGTTTTTTATAATGGATGGAGATGGAAGTTTTCTTGATGGGAAATATGCAGCATTTGGAAAACTCATAGACGGAGAAGATACATTAGATAAAATAGCTGATACGCCTGTAACAACTAATCCTTATTCACGAGAGGTATCTGTACCTAAAGTAGATGTAGTAATAAAAAAAATAGTAGTATTGGATGATAATAATTAATGATCTAGGTCTATACATATAAAATAGCTAATAACTAACAACGTAAAAAATCAAGTATGATTTATTCCCATGAAGTCATACTTGATTTTTTATGATTATATATTATCTACTGTAGGTGGTTTTACTAGGAAAGTCAAAATAGCACCTATTATAGCAAGTACAGCAGCTATCATAAATGTAGGTTTTAAGCCACCTGCATTTGCAACGATTATTGGACCAACTAATGCAGCTGCTCCATATGCTTGATAAACAACTCCGTAGTTTGCACCTAAATTTTTAATACCAAAAAATTCTCCTGTTATTGTTGGGAATACTGCTAAGAATCCTCCAAAGTAGAATGCAATACCAACTAAGCAAGCAAAGTAACATACTTTAAAGCAACTAAACTCATTGTAATCATTGATATAGCAGTTATTATAAACATCATTGTCACGACTCTTATCCTACCTAATTTATCTGAAAGTGTATCCCATATAAGTCTTCCACCAGTATTAAATAGTGAAATCATAGCAACTGCATTTGCCGCTACCTTCAAAAATACTTTAGTAAGTGAGCTCCTATTTTTCCACATCCAATTGCTCGTAACTTAGACATAATTCAGGTCTCCTTTTAAATTAATTACACTTCATTAAATAATTTTATTCAATGGTAAAAATGAGTAATTTTTTCAATGGTCAAGTGACGGCAGGTTAATGCTGTCAACTTAATATAATTTTAATGATATATAAAGATAGCACAAAACATCAAAATGAGTGTATTGGTATATGTAATAATTTATTGTGTGTTAATTAATAAACAAAATTGTTGATAAGAATTAAGCCACTAAGTAAGATTGTAAACGAATGCAAGTAATATTAGATGAGGAGGAGAAAAATGAAAGAAGACAAAAATCTACACGACTATGAATTTACTAATGACCAGTATTCACAATTGGATGAAATAATAGACAAATATGGAAAAAGTCAAAAAAATCTAATTCCAATGCTAGAAAAAATTCAACAAATTCTTGGATTTATACCTATATCTATACAGGAAAGAATAGCTCAAAAAACAGGTATTTCTGAAAATGATATTTATGGTGTAGTTTCATTTTATTCATATTTTACAATGAAACCTAGAGCTAGACATAGAATTCAGTTGTGCTTAGGTACAGCTTGTTATGTTAAAGGTGGAAAAGAAATTGCTGAAACTATTGAAAGTATGTTGAATATTAAGCAAGGGGAGAGTACACCAGATGGAAGATTTACGTATGAAGAAGCAAGATGTTTTGGAACATGCGGTTTAGCACCTGTTATGTCCATAGATGGAAACGTTTATGGGAAAGTAAAAGTTGAAGATTTAGAGGAAATATTAAGTCAGTATAAATAAGAGAGGTGATTGATGTGTTAATTAAAGAATGGGCTGATTTAGAAAATATAAAGGACAAATTAATAGTTAAACAAAAGTTAAATAAAGATGGTAAAAGAGCAAGAATTACAGTGCATATGAGTACTTGTGGGATAGCTTCTGGAGCCAATGATGTCATTAATACTTTTAGACATCTATTAAAAGAATCAAAAGAAAAAAATATAGAAATTAAAACAACAGGATGTATTGGTATATGTTCTAAAGAACCACTCATTACAGTAGAAATTACTGATCAAGAGCCTATCATATATGAACATGTTAATGAGGAAAAAGCTAGGCAGATATTTCATGCGCATGTGAAAAATGGGGATATTTTAAGTGAATATGCTTTTGTAAGAGGTAAAGAAAGTGAAATAGAAGAAAGGCTCAAAAATGGAGGAGAAATTTTAGGACAACAAGTTGTAGATAATTCTATTAAAGCAATTGAAGAGGTACCATTTTTCAACCTTCAGGAGAGAATAGTAGTAAGAAATAGAGGTGCTGTAGATCCATATAAAATAGATGATTATGTTGCAAGAGATGGATATAAAGCTGTCTATAAGGCGTTGAAAGAGATGGATAGTGATAACATTATTGATACTATATTAGAATCTGGACTAAGAGGAAGAGGGGGAGCTGGATTCCCTACTGGCCTGAAATGGAAATTTGCATCAAAATCACAAACAGCAGATAAATATGTTATTTGTAATGCTGATGAAGGGGACCCAGGTGCATACATGGATAGAAGTGTACTTGAAGGAGATCCACATTCTGTTATAGAGGGAATGATAATAGCTGCGAGAGCTATAAATGCTCAAAAGGGATTTATTTACTGTAGAGCAGAATATCCATTAGCTGTAGAAATACTAACAAAAGCATTATCACAAGCTAGAGCATATGGATTGTTAGGAAATAATATATTGGGAACTAATTTTAGCTTTGATATTGAAGTTTATGAAGGAGCTGGAGCATTTGTTTGTGGGGAAGAAACCGCATTAATACACTCAATAGAGGGTAAAAGAGGAAATCCGAGATTAAAATTACCTTATCCAGTAGAAAAAGGGGTATTTAATAAACCTACACTTATAAGTAATGTAGAAACACTTGCTAATATTGCTCCAATCGTATTGAATGGAAGTGAGTGGTTTGCAAAAATTGGAACGGAAAAGAGTAAAGGTACAAAGGTCTTTTCTATTACAGGAGATATAGTGAATGTTGGATGTGTTGAAGTACCTATTGGAACATCAATAAGGACTGTCATAGAGGATATTGCTGGTATTGTAGAGGGTGATAAAAATATAAAAGCTGTACAGCTTGGAGGCCCTTCTGGTGGATGTCTTCCTGTTAAGTATTTTGATACTATTTTAGACTATGAAACACTTCAACAGCTGGGTACTATTATGGGATCTGGTGGAATGATTGTTATGAATGAAGATAAATCAGTAGTGGATCTGGCACGTTTCTTTATGCAATTTTGTGAAAGTGAATCTTGTGGAAAATGTATACCATGTAGAGAAGGAACTAGACAAATGGTAAATATTTTAAATAAGATTTGCGAGGGTAACGGAAAAAAAGAAGATATAGATAAGCTTGAAGATTTGGCAAATGTGGTGATTCAGTCATCTCTGTGTGGGCTAGGTAAAACTGCATCTAATCCAGTTTTAAGTACTTTAAATTACTTTAGAAATGACTATGAAGCCCTTGTTAAATAGATTAATTAATCCCAAAGGAAGTGATAAGTATGATATTTACAAATTCTTTAAAATATGGAGATGTAGTAAGTAAATTAGATAAAGAAAAAGACACGATTACTATAGTTGGATGTAACGGATGTGTTCGTGCTTCTGGAGCTGGAGGTCCAGAAAAGATGAAAGAACTTGCATTAAAATTAAGAAGTGATGGATGTAATGTGGTAGATGGTTATATGTTACCAGTTACATGTGTTGAATCCTACATTTATAAGGCAAAACTATCTCCTAATGTGAATACAGTTATAGCATTAACTTGTTCTGCTGGTTTTTTTAACATAAAGAAGAATTTTTCACATGTTAAAGTTGTAGAATCTGTGGAGGATATTGGACTTTTGGTTGCAGATGCAAATACAGGAATCATAAAAGTAGTAATGCCTTATGAAAAACATAAGGACAAACTAGGGGAAGAGTACATTATGGGTTCAGATGGAAAAGATAAAGTGGTAGAAAAACAAATACCTATGGAATTGGAGGTATAGCAAATGATAGTATCAGTACGTGAACTAAGTTATGAAGACCTAAAAAATAAGCTAGATCCAAATGATAAAATATTACTATGGAGTTGCAATGCTTGTATAGCTCTTTGTGAAGTAGGAGGGACAGATAATTTAAACCTTCTAGAAGAAATGCTTACTGCAGATGGATATGAAGTAATAGGAAAGGAACTTATAAGTATAGGATGTATATATTCTTTGGTACAAGACCGTATAAACAATCCAAATAAAAAAGACTTATTTAATGAAGCAACAACTATAATTTCATTAACTTGTGAAGATGGAGCTGAAATACCAAAATGTCTTTTAAAAGAAAAGAAAGTTATATGTGTAGCGAAAACAGTAGGGGTTGGAAACTTTACTGAGGATAAGGGTATGATATTAACGTCACCTTTTGAGTGGACGGGTTTTGAAGCAAATGAAGAAGGATATGGTATTTCAGAAATATCAGAAAAGTTGGACTTATATCCATCGTTTTTTGATGAAAGTAAAGCGCCTATTAATTCTAATGAAGATTTGATTCAAGTTACTATTAATGGTAAGGAATGTAGTGTGAAAAAGGGTACAACTATTATGCAAGCTGCTGAAGATAACGGATTTAAAATCCCTCGTTTATGTGCTAATCCTGATTTGACTGCGGATGCTAATTGTAGGCTATGTTTGGTCAAAGTTGAAGGACAAAAAGAGTTACTTCCTGCATGTGCAGCAAATGTAACAAATAATATGAAGGTTATTACTCAAGATAAAGAATTAAATCATATCCGAAAAACTATACTTGAGTTGTTACTGGCAACAAATGAGCATAATTGCTTAACTTGTTTTAAAGGGAATGCAACTGTTTCAGGGGCATGTGAATTACAAGGTTTAATACGTGAATTTGGAATTCAAAACACAAGATTTGAGCAAAACAAAGAAAAAGTGCCTGTTGATAGCACAAGTCCTATACTTAATTATGATCCAAATAAATGTATTTTGTGTGGAAGATGTGTACGTGCCTGCAGAGAAATTGCTGGAAAAGATAATATCGGTTTTGCAAATAGAGGGGCTCAAACATTTGTGGCTGTAGGTGCAAATAAGAAATTTAATCAGAGTGCGTGTGTTGAATGTGAAGCGTGTATTGGCGTATGTCCTACAGGGGCTATTACAGAAAAAATTACACATTACTCAGGAGAAGAATGGGAAGGAATGTTGGTTTACCAATCTTAATAGGTTAATTTCTATATTTATAGTTTTTTCACAGTGTTTTAAATTGAATCCCTATTACTATGCACAAATAAAAAGCTCAGTAATAGGGATTTAGAATTTTAAGTAAAAAAATTACATAATTCAAGTTTATAATATAAAGATAGCATAAAAAATCAAAAAAAGTGTATTAGAACATGAAATAATTTATTGTATATTAACTAATAAATAACATATAAACTAAATATTAACAAAGTTTTAGCAAATTGTATTGACATAAAGTATTTATAGTGATAAAAATTTCCAAACACATTTGAATAATGCTAGGTAAAATTGGGAAGCAAGTGAGAATCTTGCACAGTGCCGCTACTGTATTAGAAGAGTGTTAATTCGTATACCACTGAGGAAACTTGGGAAGGTGAATTAGCATGATGAGGCTTAAGTCAGGAGACCGACTAGTATTTAAAATGTCATGAGCTTTTCGGACCAAAAAGCGATATTCTCAGACGTGTTTTTTTTGTGCCCTGAAATAGTAAAACTATATAAAAAAATAAGAATAAGGAAAAAAGTATCAAAACAAATCTGATGGTGTAGGAAATGAAATAGAGGTGAAAATATAGAAGTTACAAGGAATATAGCAAAGTTTTAATAAACAAAAAGAGCCTTTGTATTGTATGTTATAGTATGTGCGTTTAGCATAATTCTAAACGCTTTATATAACTACGATTGAAGCATACTAAATCTAAAAGAAATGGGAGGTTAAATAATGGTTCGTCTTTATACAGATGGCATAAACATTGGTTATGATGAGAGTTTAGTTGTGGAAGATATTAGTATAGAAATTCCAAACAAAAAAATTACTGTTATCATTGGCTCAAATGGTTGTGGAAAATCTACACTATTAAAAGCAATGACTCGTATTATTAAGCATCAGTCTGGGTCGGTTGTCTTAGATGGGAAAAATATATTGAAAGAAAACACTAAAATACTGGCTAAAAAAATGGCAGTTCTCCTGCAAACACCAGAATGTACAAGTGGGTTAACAGTCTGTGAGCTAGTATCTTATGGCCGCTTCCCTTATGAAAAAGACTTCGGACGCTTAACAAAAAAAGACTATGAAGTAATTGACTGGGCTCTAGAGGTTACAGAAACAAAAGACTTTAAGTTTCGTGCGATTGATGCACTATCAGGAGGTCAACGTCAGCGTGTTTGGATTGCAATGGCCCTTGCGCAAGAAACTGAAATTATCTTTCTTGATGAACCTACAACCTATTTAGATATGGCTCATCAACTAGAAGTTTTAGAACTTTTGCAAAAGCTAAATGTAGAACAGGGACGTACAATTGTTATGGTTCTTCATGATTTAAATCAAGCTGCTCGATTTGCTGACTATATTATTGCTCTAAAAGACGGGAAAATCGTGAAAGCTGGAAATTGTGAAGACGTTATTAATCAGAATGTACTGAAGGAACTATTTCATATCGATGCTGAAATTGGTAGAGATCCTCGAACAAATAAACCAATTTGCATCACCTACAATCTATTAAAAGGAGAATCCAAAAATGAAAAAAATATTAATTCCTATGCTACTAGTATTTGTGCTAACTTTTAGTGCTTGTAGCAACCAAACAACAGAAAAAGACAACACCTCAACTATACAGGAAGTTAAATCAGAAACGATCATATATGAATCTGAAAATGGTCCGATTGAGGTTCCTGCTGAACCACAACGTATTGTTGATTTAACTTGTCACACTTCTGGTAGTGTTATGGCTCTGGGTGGCAATATTGTTGGTGTAGATAAATATTCCAAAATGAATCCTTTATTTGAAAAATATAGTAAAGATGCTGTAGAAGTATCTGATGAAAGCTTAGAAAAAATTATTGAATTAGAACCAGATTTGATTATTGCCTCATCAACGAGTAATAGCATCGATAAATTGAAAAAAATTGCTCCTACTGTAACGTATACATTTGGAAAAGTTGATTATTTAACTAGTTTTCTAGAAATTGGTAAACTACTAAATAAAGAAAAAGAAGCGCAAGCTTGGATTGATGATTTTAAAATACGTGCACAAAGAGCTGGAGAAGAGATCAAATCAAAAATTGGAGCTGATGCAACGATTTCTGTTATAGAAGGGTATGAAAAACAGCTTTACGTATTTGGTGATAATTGGTGTCGGGGTACAGAAATTCTTTATGAAGAGATGAAATTAAAAATGCCGGAGAAAGTAAAAGAAATGGCTTTAAAAGACGGTTACTATGCATTATCGCCTGAGGTTCTTCCAGAGTTCGTAGGAGACTATTTAATCTTCAGTAAAAACTTAGATGCGGACAATTCATTCACAGAAACAGATACGTATAAAAATCTTCCCGCTGTAAAAAATAATCGTGTATTTGAAGTCAATGCCAAACAGTTCTATTTTAATGATGCACTTACCCTAGAGTACCAATTAGATTTCATTAAGAAAAGCTTCCTTGGTAACTAGTACTACGAGAGGAATTCTTAGCTGAAGAATTCTTCTTTTTTTTTCTATTATATATTATAAGAAAGGTGAGAGACTGATGATGGAAGAAAATCAACGTTTCATTTCATTCGTATTCAAGCTGTTGACGGCAATGCTTGTATTTGCTGGAATGTTTGTCTGGGCCATGATTCTAGGGGCAGCAGATATCTCAGTTAAAGATGTTTGGCTTGCTCTTACAACTAATGAAATTGGAGATAATATCTTGATTATCCGTGAAATCCGCTTTCCCCGTGAAATAGCAGCGATTTTTGTCGGAGCTGCATTAGCTGTGTCTGGCGCTATTATGCAAGGAATGACTAAAAATCCCCTTGCTGATCCAGGTTTACTTGGATTAACTGCAGGCGCAAATGCTGCACTGGCTATTACAATTGCATTTTTTCCTTCAGTTAATTATTTAGGAATTATTATTGTCTGTTTTATAGGTGCAGCTGTTGGAGGTATTTTCGTTTTTGGAGTTAGTTCAATAAAGAAAGGCGGATTTACCCCCTTTCGAATTGTGTTAGCTGGTGTAGCCGTTTCGACATTTCTAAACGCACTGGCAGAAGGTGTTGCTATTTACTACAAAATCTCAAAAGAAGTATCCATGTGGACTGCTGGGGGGATGATGGGCACTTCATGGAGGCAGCTTCAAATAATTGCTCCGTTTATTTTAATCGGTATACTCATTGCTCTTTTCCTTTCAAGGCAGCTTACCATTCTTAGTTTAAGTGAAGAAATTGCAGTTGGATTAGGGCAAAAGACAACACAAATAAAAGTTATGCTTTTTATAATAAACATTTTACTTGTTGGTGCTTCCGTTGCACTTGTTGGAAATATGGTCTTTATTGGTTTAATGATCCCTCATATGGCTCGTTTTATTGTTGGAACTGATTACCGATTTATCATACCTATGTCGGTCATTTTAGGATCTACTGTAATACTTTTTGCAGATACACTAGGCCGTACAATTAATGCTCCATTTGAAACGTCTGTAGCAGCCATTGTTGCAATGATGGGTTTACCATTCTTCCTATTCATTGCACATAAAGGAGGGAAAACATTCTCATGATTCAACCAACTTTAATAAAAAAACAGCGATTGATTATATCCATTTTACTAATACTAATCGGGATTACGATTGTTATCGGGATGGGAAAGGGATACTCCTCTCTATCCTATGATAGACTTATTCCAACTCTTCTGGGGCAAGGTACTTTTAAAGAAGAATTTGTTTTATTCTCTATCAGGTTACCACGAATTATAATTACATTGTTAGCAGGTATGGCTCTTTCCTTATCCGGTGCTATTTTACAAGGAATTACACGCAATGATTTAGCTGATCCTGGTATTATAGGTATTAATTCTGGAGCCGGGGTTTCCATTACCATTTTCTATTTGTTTTTCTCTGTTGATGCGGGTTCGTTTGTTTTTTTACTTCCTATAGTTGCTTTTATCGGTGCTCTCATTACGGCGTGTTTCATCTATGCATTTTCGTATCACAAGGATGAAGGTCTTCAACCCACAAGTCTAGTTCTTATTGGATGTGGATGTTCAATGGCACTTTCTGGATTGATGATTATACTTATTTCGTCTGCCGAACATATAGAAGTAGATTTTATTGCAAAATGGTTATGCGGCAATATTTGGGGGGCTGACTGGCCGTTTATTTTAGCGCTTCTTCCATGGTTAGCTATCCTGTTGCCTTTTACATTATACAAAGCAAATAGTTTAAATATTCTTGGACTTAGCGAACCTGTGGCCATAGGTGTTGGTATATCAGTAGAAAGAGAACGTATACAACTTCTATTAGCAGCCGTGGCACTAGCAGCTTCTGCAGTCTCCGTCACAGGAGGAATAGCATTTGTTGGACTAATGGCACCACATATGGCTAAAGCTTTAGTGGGACCTAGGAATCAATTATTTATTCCCGTTGCAATTCTGATTGGCGGATGGCTATTATTATTTGTGGACACAATTGGACGCTATGTAGTTGAAACTGATGGTATTCCAGCAGGTACTATGGTTGCTTTAATCGGTGCACCATATTTCATGTATTTATTATTAAAAAAATAAGAAAAAGACCGACCAGCAATACAAGGTGACTGAACCCGTTTAAGTAAAAAAATTAGATGACTCGATTTGATAATATGAAGATAGCACAAAATATCAAAAAAAGTGCACTAGAATATGAAATAATTTGTTGTATATTAATTAACAAATGAACTTATTATAATGGAAAAGATTTATCTATGTTCTTAAGTTCAAAATCTTTATATGGATTTTAAACTTAAAGAAGAAAGGAGCAAAATTCAATATGGACTATTATTCTTGTATGCGAAAATCAATAGATTTTATTGAATATAATATCATAAAAAATATCTCTTTGAAAGAAGTAGCAGATGCAGGTGGTTTTTCATTACATCATTTTCAAAGAATATTTAAAGCAATGACAGGGGATTGTTTAAGAGAGTATATAAGAAAAAGAAGACTTACTTGTGCTTCTTTTGAACTACTATATACAGATGCAAGGATTATTGAAATAGCATTGAAGTATCAATTTGGTTCTCAAGAATCTTTTACAAGGGCATTTAAAAAGGTATATAATAAAACTCCTGCTAAATATAGAAAGGATAAGAAAAATATAACCTATTACCATAGGGAAAAAATTGATGTTGAAAATATGAAACATATAACTGAAAACATTCAAGTAGTTTACCATTCGATGATTGAAAAGGAATTAAAGGTAGTTGGAGTTGAGTATGTGGAAAACTATAATATGTCTACTTTTAATAAAATGCTTAAGGATTTTATTGGTAGAAAAGATATAATTGAAAATGCTGTTGATTCTAATAAAATAATGGGTATTTGTTATTCTGATGTATCTGATTTTTATCCTGAAAAAAGAGTTCACTATATGTTTTGCACAGAGGTTAGTGATTTTAAAGAGATACCCAAAGGTATGGTAGCTAAAGTTTTACCCAGAAGAGAATATTTAGTCTTTATTCATAAGGCTTCAAGGGAAAAAATTGATGATACGTATAAATATATATATGGAAGTTTTTTACCTAAATCAGGCTATGAGTTATTAGAAGGTGAAGACATAACAATGTTTGATTATAAAAATAACAACGAAAGCAGATTATATGTACCAATAAAAAAAGAGAATAATACTAATAATTGAAAAAACATAACGGGATAAGATAAATATGTGAGCATTGAGTAAGTCGGTCTTCCTACAGCAACAGTATAGGATTTTGTTCATTTTCCATCTTTCCTGTGATATAAAAGAATTATTATTTAATCAGATTTATTAGTAGAACCAAGGTTTGCAAATGTACTTGCATTTAGAAATTGTAAAAATATAAATATAAAAAATATCAATGCAGGTCATACTATTGAGAAGGGCAGTTGTATGGATAGCTAGTTTGTGTTTGAAAACTGTGAGAATATAGATGTTGAAAAATCTAGGTTATTTGGATGTCTGTATTCAGGCGAAGTATCTGTACCTAAAGTAGATGTGGTAATAAAAAAATAGTAGTATTGGATGATAATAATTAATAATAGAGACCTATGCATATAAAATAGATAATAGCTAACAACGTAAAAAATCAAGTATGATTTATTCTCGTGAAATCATACTTGATTTTTTTACGTACATATTTGATTTAAAAGAACCTAAAAAATGATGCAGTTATTTATATATTATCTACTGTAGGCGGTTTTACTATGAAAGTTAAAATAGCACCTATTACAGCAAGTACAGCAGCTATCATAAATGTAGGTTTTAAGCCACCAGCATTTGCAACGATTATTGGACCAACTAATGCAGCTGCTCCATATGCTTGATAAACAACTCCGTAGTTTGCACCTAAATTTCTAATACCAAAGAATTCTCCTGTTATTGTTGGGAATACTGCTAAGAATCCTCCAAAGCAGAATGCAATACCAGCTAAGCAAGCAAAGAAAGTAATATATTTTAAAGTAACTACACTCATTGTGATCATTGATATAGCAGTTATTATAAACATCATTGTTACGACTCTTATTCTACCTAACTTATCTGAAAGTGTACCCCATATAAGTCTTCCTCCAGTATTAAATAGTGCAATCATAGCAACTGCATTTGCGGCTACTGAAGCTTCTAATCCAGCTAATTGAATACCAATATCTTTAGCAAGTCCTATAACTAAAAGTCCACTCATACATCCAAATAAATACATTACCCAAACAAAATAGAATGATTTAGTTTTAAGCATTTCTCCAACTGTAAAGACATTTTCTTTAGTTGCATTAGAATTCTTAGCAGCAGAGCCATATCCAGCAGGTGGAAGTATTAAGAATTGAGATCCAATTAAACCTAAAACAGCATAAATTATACCTAAATAAAGGAATGTTGAAGAAACTCCATTATTAACTAAAAAATGTTGAATTACAGATTTGAAAACTAATCCTCCAAGTCCAAAAGCACCAACTGCTATACCTGTAATAAAGCCTTTTTTCTCTGGGAACCATCTAACACAAGTAGATAATGGACAAACATAAGCAAACCCAACTCCAGCTCCAGCTATAACACCATAATAAATATATAATTGTGTAAGAGATGTAGCTGTAGAGGCTAGTATTAATCCTCCACCATAAAGTATAGCCCCAATAGTAGCAACTTTTCTTGGTCCTATTTTATCTTGTAATCTACCAGAAAAAATAGTTGAGAAAGCAAAAACGAAAACAGCAATTGAATAAGTAAGAACTACCTCACTTTTTTCCCAACCGAATGTATCCATAAGTGGCTGATTAAATAAACTCCATGTATAGATAGCTCCTATACACATTTGTAATAATACAGCGCCTAATACAACAAACCAACGATTCATTGTTTTGTTAGTCATTAATAATCCTCCTTTATAGTATAAGTTTTTTATTTAATGATAAAAAAATAATAATAGCTTAGATATTTTTCACCCTAATGTTTACTTAAGGATTAAATTGATTTTATAGATATTATATGATTATTTTATGTACAAAGGCAAGAGAAACTTATGTAATATTCGATTAATTGATAACGTAGAGGTGAAAACTTAGAATAGTTAACTTAAGCCAAGTAGATTTTTTTATGTAATAAAATTGTCTACTTCTATGTAGGCGTAGCTTCTAATATATTGTGTGTAATTATTATGGCAGTCTTTTTTCTTTTTTTATATGTTATAAATATCACCTGCTACATTGAGATATTTGAATAATTTATCAACTAAAAATGAAAGAATAATAGAAAAGAGTGAAGAAGATTAATTATTTATATAGCAGTAAGGGAGAAAAAAGAATGTTGAAATTAAATTATGAATCTAATATTTGGGAACTTGTTAATACAATAATAAAGGAAATCTTTCCTCAATTTTATAGGCAAGATTTGATAAATAAAAAAATAGACTATATAAATCAACTAGACGAAATATTTAATGAAATTGAAGAAGTATATAGAAATAAAAACAGATATAATATGCACTGGGCCTTTGATAATGCACAAACTAAATTTAATGATTTTTACTTGCAAATGACTGAAGGGAAAATAAAGTCTGAATTAGAATATTGTAAAACGAAAAAGAAAATATTAACTGAATTTGGAAAATTAGATAAAACGAATAGAAAAATGATTCATCAGATAAAAAGAAGATTCCGAATATATTCAACATTATCGTCTCTCGTGTCAATCGTTGATATTATGATTTCTTTAATACTGATTTTAGTAATTTCTGAAATAAGTCATAGGGGTGAATACTTTATTACTTCTGCTTATATGAGTTTTTTATTTGTTCTATTCTTTGCCTTACTTAAGGTTACTTTAGAAAGATACTATATAATGCCTAAAGTGGAAAAATGGGGATGGAAGCTATACAATAGGGGAACAAAAAAATTCAAGAAAAACTTATCAATTTTAACCGCAATGAGTCTTGTTATACATGAGTCAATTGATAGAAAACATGATACTTCTGAAGTGGTAAGCATACTAAGAACCAGCATAAAAGAATCAATCGGGGAATAGTAAGAAATAGCTATTTTGTGAGATTAAGATTGTATGTAGTAGATAGCAAAATTCCCTGAATTCATCATGTCAATTTAGGCCACTTTTTTTGGTCAGTAGTAACAGTAAGATATTGATTTTATGAGTAGATAAAGATACATTTCTGTCATATTGAACTTATATATATACTGGAAATTTACTAAAATACCAATGAGGTTAGAATATGTATAAAAACACAAAAGGTCAGCATCTCTAAAGATACTGACCTCGCTTGGGCAAGCGTTAGTGTATTGTTATTATACCATACTTACATTGAGTACACAAGAAAAATTCAGTTTATGGCCTGGCAGGGGACTAATATTATTAAAGCAGGAGCTATTTCTCCTGTTTTTTCTCTTTCATATTACTGCCATCCCTATTTCCAAAGGCAATCCCATAAGCAACCTTCACAATAGTGTTAAAAGCCTCATAACGCAAAGTATCAATACCTCATAATTATTGTGTAGAAAGGTGATGGTTAAAATACTTGATACAATGAAATAAGATAAAACTTTATCGTTTTACGATAAAAAAATATTGAAAATAAATAAAAAACATGTTATATTTACATTGTGAATTATTTGGTTGGATTATTGGATAGTGGGATGATAGAACTTTTGATTCAAAAAGACTACTGGCTAAACATAGTTTTATGTTGATAATTATAAGGAGGAGTATTAATTGGTATATGACATTGTAATAGTTGGTGGCGGTCCTTCAGGATCTACTCTTGCAAGAATGCTTGATGAGAAATACAAAGTACTGCTTATTGATAAAAGAAATCTCTATGATGAAATTAACTTTAAACGCGAAAAATGTTGTGGTGGATTATTAGCTCCAGATGCACAAAAAGTTTTAGCTCAATTTGGATTGGGATTACCTAAAGATGTTATAGTAGGCCCACAGATGTTTAGTGTTAGATCCATAGATATTGACAATCATATACTAAAGTACTATCAAAGACATTATATTAATGTTCATCGTGAAAAATTTGATAGATGGTTGCTATCACTAGTACCCCAAAATGTTCAGGTTATGACTTCTTGTATTTTCAAGGGTTATAGAGAAACTGAAGGCAATATTGAAGTTGAAGTATTTAATCAAGGTGTTACAGAAAAAATATCTACAAAATTACTTGTAGGGGCAGACGGTGCAACTTCAAAGGTAAGACGGATGGCTTTTGAAAATGATAAACTGCCAGACAGGTATGTTTCTATACAAAAGTGGTATAAGACATCAAAAGAATCTCCTCATTTCATTTCAATATTCGATGAAGAAGTTACAGATTTCTATTCCTGGGTAATTCAGAAGGAAGACTATGCCATTGTTGGAGCTGCCATACTGGATTATGCTAATGCCAATGAAAAATTTCAAATATTAGTTGAGAAACTGAGAAAAAAAGGTTATGAATTTGGGAAGTGTATTAAGCGTGAAGGGACTTGGATCATGAGACCAAGAAAGTTAAACCAAATAAATCTTTTCAAAGGTAATGTGGCTCTCATAGGTGAAGCCGGAGGATTTATTAGTCCAAGTTCTGCTGAAGGCATTAGTTACGCATTGAAAAGTGGAGCTATTTTAGCTGATTGCATTAATCATTCTATGAAAAATTATGGATTAAGATATAAGCGAAAAACAACAAAACTAAGGATTAATATATTTGTGAAGAACCTGAAATCCTTATTAATGTACAATAAATTTACTAGAAAGCTAATAATGAAGACTGGTGTATTAGCTATGGAAGTTCATAAGAATGTTTATTAAATAAACTATTGGTTGTCTTTCTTTTTTATAGCAAATACACATCTCTTTATATTTACCTATTATATAATTTTATGGACATTTGGGGAACTTAACGTTATAATCAAAATATTAAAAATGGAGAAAATCACAATAAATACATAAAAAAGAGGTGTGAAATTTATGGACCCTTTCGCTGTAATGCTTATGGAAAAGAATAAAGAGAGTGGTGTATTAGAAAAAGAAATAGAAAATTATACTATTTCTAACCATGGAAATTTAATTGAGAGTATTTACATGATACATGAAGAAGAAAAGGATCTTGTTTATGTAAAAATTACAACAGACAAAGATGTGGAAGATTGGGAGTTTCCTGCTATTTTAGATTATTATGATGAAGATACTTTAAAGAATGTAGCTTTGTCCTGCAAAGAAATAGAGGACACTTATAATCCAACTTGGGAAGTTGTTGTAGAGTTTATTCCAATACAAGATGAGATGCAAAAGAAATTACAGGCTTTACTAAATAAACATAAAGAACAATTAGATGAAGTGTATGATACAATTAAAGGTAAAAAAGAAGAATATAAATAAGTTGTATGGAATAAAAATGGAGAATATCATTGCGGATATTCTCTGTTTTTTTGAAATGGTTTTGTTCCGTATGAACTGTTTAATTTTCAAACCATATATTACTATTTATATAAAAGAATTATTATTTGATTTTCTGGAAATACCAAAAAGAGATACAGACAAAAAAGAAAATTTCTTTACTTTAGAGGGTGATGAAATAAGTACTAAAAAGTCTTTTAAAAAGGTTGGTACCCATCATGGAAGATTCCATGCTGATGAGGTAATGGCAACTGCAATTCTTAAGGGAATGTTTGAGATAGAATTAATAAGAACGAGAGATCCGAAGATATTAAGTGAATTGGATATAGTATATGATGTAGGTGGAGGGGAGTTTGATCATCATGGTGTTGAAAAGGTGTGTAGGGATGATGGTATCCCCTTTGCGGCCTGCGGATTGATATGGAGGAAATTTGGAAGAGGTGTTATACAATTCAAAGATCCATCCTTGAGTGAAGAGGATATTGAGTCAGTTTTTCAATATGTGGATAGAGTCTTAATTAAAGGTGTCGATGCACTAGATAATGGAATCAGGACAGGGGATGGAATAATACCAACCATGAATATATCATCAATTATATCGGGATTTAACCCACCATGGTATTCAGAGAAATCTGACGAAGAAGCATTTAATGAGGCAGTGGACACTGCATCAGTAATTTTAGAAAATACAATAAACCGTAGACTATCTGTATTGAAATCAGAAGAAATTGTGCTCAGGGCATATAAGAGTAGAATTATTCCCGAGGTTTTAATCCTTGATACATTTTGTCCTTGGGGAGAAACACTTGGATCTGTTGATGAAAAAGAGGAAGTGCTTTTTATAGTTTATCCAAGAAAAGATGATTATGCAATGCAGACGGTTAGAGACAAGGATGGAAAAGATAGAAAGTATCTGCCTAAATCCTGGGCAGGTAAAATGGATGAGGAGCTTGTAGCTATAACAGGAGTTAGGGATTCAGTCTTTTGTCATACAGGCAGGTTTATTGCAGTAGCCAGATCATTTAAAGGTATAATGAAAATGGCCCAACTGGCAATTAATGAACCACAAGAAGTGAAAGAAGGGAGATTCTTTAGATTTATTACAAGATTATTTTCAAGAAGATAATAAGATAGTATTTCAAATTTAAGGATACTAGATATTCTATATTTGATTCTTTAAAAGAAAATAAAATTAATAGGAAAGAAAGTATAGTAATCGTAAAAAACTCCTTCTTAGAAATTATATTATTAATAATTTCTAAGAAGGAGTTTTCATTTTTACTGAATCACAGATCTCTTAGACTACCAATTGCCTTAGACTAAAAATTGTTTTTTCTACGTTTTTTACTTTTTTTGGATTTATTATTCTTACTATATTTACTGTACTTACTATTCCTATTATTTTTACTATCATTATTATTTTTATTTACTTTTTTCATAGGATTATTATTGCTAATTTCTTTCTTCTTATGTTCCTTTGGAACATTTGGTTTTGTAACAGTACCCATACTAATTCTCTTGATTTTCATATGAATGAAATTTTCAAGAGCTTCAAGCTTTGCTTCATTCTTCATAGTTACAAAGGTATAGGCAACACCCAAATAACCTGCTCTACCAGTTCGCCCTATTCTATGGATATAGCTTTCAATATCATGGGGCATGTCATAGTTGATAACATGAGTGATTCCATCAACATCAACTCCACGGGCAGCAACGTCTGTTGCTATAAGGAATTTTACTTCATCATTTTTAAAAGACTTCATTACAAATTCTCGTTTGGATTGGGTTAAATCTCCATGAAGTGGAGCTACATTATACCCTGCATTAAGTAATTCTTCATATAATGCATTAGTTCTCATTCGAGTTTTACAAAATATAATTGCTTTTTCAGGATAATCTTGTTGTAGAATTTTTAATAAATCAGGAAGTCTTTTTCTATTTGAAGTTTCAACCACAATCTGAGATATATTTTCAAGAGTTATCTGTTTTTTTGGAGCAGTTACTTGTTTAGGATTTATTAAATATTTATGGGAAAAGTCATCTACCGTGTTACTCATAGTAGCAGAAAAGCACAAAGTTTGTCTAGTTTTTGGTAATTTACTTAAAATGGCATCAACTTCTCTATTGAATCCAATATGAAACATTTGATCAGCTTCATCTATCACAACTGTTTTCAGGTTATTGAAATTAATAGTACCTCTATTAATGTGGTCTATGATTCTTCCTGGTGTACCAATAACCAGTTGTACGTTGCCACGTAGTTTATGTAACTGAGCTTTAATATCTTGTCCACCGTAAGCTGCAAGTATGTTTAAAGATTTTGAGTGTGCAAGTTGTCTAGCTACGTCAGTTATCTGAATAGCAAGTTCACGGGTTGGGGTAATGATTAAACCTTGAATATTGTTATCTTCAATATGAAAGTTTTGAAATAAGGGAAGCAGAAATGCAAGGGTCTTTCCTGTTCCAGTTTGTGCTTCTGCAATTAAATCTTCATTATTTAAAATAACTGGAATACTTAAAGATTGAATTGGAGTAGGAGTAGTAATGCCTTGATTTTCAAGGGCATATACTAAATCATTTCTTATTCCTAATTTATAAAATGTAATCATATATATTGCCTCTCAGTTTATAAGAATGGTTTTAAATGTAAATCAATTTATTATATCAGAAATAAACAAAAATATCTTATAACTTTTATGATATTAGTTTAAACAAAACATACCGTCTATATGTCATTAGATTATTTTGTATTAAAATAAAGTATTTTGTACTACAATCGTACAAAGATAATAAAAAAACTTGTATAGTTTCAAGTTTCGACCTTTTCTTACAAGGAGATTATGATAAAATGTGACGTTGTTATTATGCTTAGAAAAGTAATAATTCATAATAAAGAAGATAAACAAATAAAAGTTGTTTCAAGGTAATGGAAATGAGGAGGAAAAAGGTTGAAAAGTTTAAAGCAAAAAGTCGTAATTCCAGTAGTATTATTATCTATGATAGGTTTTTTATCCTTGTCTACTTTTGTATATAATGAAGCTAAAGAAATAATTATTAAACATGTGGAAGAGATAGCTCGAAGTAAGGTTGAAAAGCTAGTAACACTTGTGGATGATAAAATTCATGAATGGAAAGGGGAAATAAACTTACTTGCCTCTGTAGATGTGGTAAAGAATATGGACATTGAAGGAC
>NZ_NIBG01000035.1 GCF_002270055.1 Anaeromicrobium sediminis
TTCCTACAGTATTATAAAGGCATACCAATAATAATCCTAATATATTCCCCATGATAGCAGCTATCCAAGCATCTTGCTTAGCGTCTGCGGCTAGACCTATTGGACTGAATAGGATGGAAGTACCAATATAACATATGGCTACTAATATTCTAAATTGTCTAGGACTTATTTTCCAATTGTCTAACATATTGTTCTCCTTACTTTTATTTAAAAATATTAATTTTCTNAGTAGTGGTAGAAAAAAAGCATAAGTTAGTACATAAGGTATCCAAGTTGCAACGTTCCATATTCCAGAATACATACTATTTGGAAATACTACTAGAGAAAGAACTACTACAATCATTCCCATAGGTAGAGTTAGAGGCCTATAGTCCTTCAATTTAAAGATTTGAGCAAGACCTAAAACAGCTCCATAAAAATATAGAATTACCTTATAAAAGATAGTAATAAACCAGGTGACAGCTATGATTGCTTCGATTCTTTGAATAAAGTTTCCTAAATTTATTTTTTTAGCAAGTACATAGCTAGAAAATGAATTTCGTGCTGTTGTATCATGTCCCAGCACTAAAATGCATAGGGTAGTTATAACTAATATTACAATTCCTCCTATTAATGTGCCACTTAAAAAAGATTTTTTAGCTTCTCTTATATTATTCACATGAGCAGGGAAAATCATCATAAGGACAATAAGTGTAAAAGAAGAAGCGCTGGCATAAAATAAACCTCCCCTCAATATAGGTTTCATCCCATATTCAAATACTGGCTGTATATTTTTAAACTCTATGCCAGGTAAGAGAAAAATCGCTAAGATGATGAGAAGTCCAATAAGAAAAGGATATAAGACCTCTGCTGCTAGTGCAAAAGTTTCTAGACCTAGGCGTGTCCCCATGACAACAATAAGAACAAACAACATATGGGTATACTGAATAGGAGTTTCTGGCATTATTTGTGTGGTTATGAAGTCTCCTGCAACCCACAAAATCATTGCGCAATTTATCAATAAAAAAGAAACAAATAAAAAAGAAAGTGTTTTTCCAATCCATTTTCCTAGTGCCTTCTCCGTATACTCTATTAATGTCATATTGGGAAAGAGACCTCCTACCTTATTATAAAAGCATACTACCAATAATCCTAATATATTACCTACCAAAGCAGCTAACCAAGCATCCTGTTTAGCATCTATGGCTAGAGCTACTGGATCAAAAAGGATAGAAGTACCAATAAAGCACATTATTACTAATATTTTAAATTGATAGGGACTTATTTTCCAATTGTCTAACATATTGTTCTCCTTACTTTTATTTAAAAATATNATACTATAAGTAACAGTAGTGGTAGAAAAAAAGCATATGTCATCACATAAGGTATCCAAGTTGTGGAGCTCCATATAACAGCGTAGATGCTATTGGGATATACTACTAAAGATAGAACTACTAAAATCATACCCAAGGGTAGAGTAAGTGGACGATAATCCTTCAAGTTTAAGATTTGAGCGAGGCCTAAAGCGGAGCCATAAAAATATAGGATTATCTTATAAAAAATAGTAATGAACCATATTATAGCTATTATTGCTTCGATCCTTTGTATAATGTTTCCCAAACTTATCTTTTTAGCTAGTGCATAGCTTGGAAATGCATTTCGTGCTGTCATATCATATCCTAGTACCAAAACACATAAGACTGTTATGAGAAATATTACAATTCCTCCTACTAATGAACCGTTTAAAAAGCATTTTTTAGCTTCTTTTATATTATTAACATAAGCAGGAAAAATCATCATAAGGACAATAAGTGTAAGAGAAGAAAAGCTTGCATAAAATAAACCTCCCTTTAGTACTGGTTTTATTCCATATTCAAAAACTGGCTGTATATTTTTAAATTCTATGTCAGGCAAGGTGAAAATTACTAAAATGATGAGAAGCCCAATAAGAAAAGGATATAAAACCTCTGCTGCTCGTGCAAAAGTTTCTAGGCCTAGGCGTGTGCCCATGATAACAATAAGAACAAAAAATATATGGGTGAACTGAATAGGAGCCTCTGGTGTTATTTGTGTGGTTATGAAGTCTCCTGCAATCCACAAAATCATTGCACAATTTATGAATAAATAAGAAACAAATAAAAGAGAAAGAGTTTTTCCCAGCCACTTCCCTAGTACCTTCTCAGTGTACTCTATTAAGGTCATATTGGAAAAATAATTTCCTACAGTATTATAAAGGCATACTACTAATAATCCTAATATATTTCCCACTATAACAGCTAGCCAAGCATCTTGTTTAGCATCTGCGGCTAGGCCTCCTGGGCTAAATAGGATGGAAGTACCAATATAACACATGATTACTAATATTTTAAATTGACGAGGACTTATTTTCTGCTTGTCTAACATATTATTCTCCCTGCTTCTATTTAAAAATATTTAACATGAAAATTTAACCTTTTCTAATCAATATTACAAATAGCAATAGTAATGGTACTACTACCTGTAGTGGTATATGGACATAGGTCGGAACTTTGTCTAAGCCTATTTCTATGTGTTCTGAAAAGTTATTAGCAATTTGTATTGAACCTATGAAAACAACAATACTAACGGCATATACAAGCTTGTCATGTTTTTTAACTTTGAATAAATCAGCTAGACCAATGACAGCTCCATAGGAAAAGATTCCAATCTTGAAGAATCCTCCTATAATCAATGTAATTATGCCAATTATATCTAGACGTTGTATAAAATTGCCTATATTTATCTTTTGTATACTTTTATATGAAGGAAATGTGGCATTAGCAGCATTGTGGACACCAAGAACACTAATATTAAGTGCAATAACAGCACTTAACAGAATTCCACTTAATATCATAGCATGCAATCCTGTTTTTATGCCTTCCTTTGGCTTATTTAAATAAGGTAGAAACATATTAAATACAATCATCTCACCAAAGGGGAAGGTGAGGGTTAAAGGAAAAACTGTTGTTAAAACAGGTTTTAAGCCGTCTTGTAAAAAAGGTTGAAGATTTTCTATCTTAGGTAGATTGGAGATAAATAGAAATGATACAAATAAGAGAACTAAAACTATCATGAACATAAAAAGTATTTCTCCTGCCCTTGCCAAGACTTCCAATCCTAAATAACTTCCATAGGCTACCACTAAAATAATCAAAAGATTTACTATGATTAATGGGGTGCCGTCTAGTGTAGTAGTAACAATTAATTCACCAAAATCCCTTAACACCCTTGAAGCAATATATATAAAATAAAGGATATATGAGAAAGCCAATAAGGTGCCCAAATATCTTCCCAAAATCTTCTGTATACAACTAGTTAATGGAAGATTAGGATATTGATAAAAAATATAACCGTATATAAGGAATAAAAGGAGTCCACTAACCATCCCAAGAATAATAGCAAGCCATGCATCTTGTTTAGCCTTCATTCCCAAACCAACTACAATGGCACTGCCAATTTCAAATAAAACCATTAATGAAAAAAGTTGTCTTATATTAATTTTTGATTTTTCCATGGCAGATTCACTTTCCTTTTTTTGATTTTTGGAATAAAGATACTATGAGTAATAGTAAGGGTAGAAAAAAAGCATAGGTCATCACATAAGGTATCCAAGTTGTAGAACTCCATATACCCTTATATATACTATTGGGATATACTACTAGAGATAGAACTACTAAAATCATACCCAAGGGTAGAGTAAGTGGACGATAATCCTTCAATTCCAAGATTTGAGCAAGGCCTAAAGCAGTTCCATAAAAATATAGGATTATCTTATAAAAAATGGTAATGAACCATATTATGGCTATAATTGCTTCGATTCTTTGTATAATGTGTCCTAAACTTATCTTTTTAGCAAGGGCATAGCTGGGAAATGCATTTCGTGCTGTCATATCNTTCCAAGATTTGAGCAAGGCCTAAAGCAGTTCCATAAAAATATAGGATTATCTTATAAAAAATGGTAATGAACCATATTATGGCTATAATTGCTTCGATTCTTTGTATAATGTGTCCTAAACTTATCTTTTTAGCAAGGGCATAGCTGGGAAATGCATTTCGTGCTGTCATATCATGTCCTAGTACTAAAACACATAAGATTGTTATAAGGAATATGACCATTCCTCCTATTAATGTACCCCTTAAAAAGCATTTTTTAGCTTCTTTTAAGTTATTAACATAAGCAGGAAAAATCATCATAAGGACAATAAGTGTAAAAGAAGAAAAGCTTGCATAAAGTAAACCTCCATTTAGTATAGGTTTTATTCCATATTCAAAAACTGGCTGCATATTTTTAAATTCTATGTCAGGCAAGAGGAAAATCACTAAAATAACTAGAAGTCCAATAAGAACAGGATATAAAACCTCTGCTGCTCGTGCAAAAGTTTCTAGACCTAAGCGTGTTCCCATGATAACAATAAGAACAAAAAACGTATGGGTAAACTGAATAGGAGCCTCTGGTGTTATTTGTGTAGTTATGAAGTCTCCTGCAAGCCACAAAATCATTGCACAATTTATGAATAAAAAAGAAACAAATATAAGAGAAATGGTTTTTCCCAACCATTTCCCAAGTAGCCTCTCCGTATACTCTATTAAGGTCATATTGGAAAAATAATTTCCTATAGTATTATAAAGGCATACTAATAATAATCCTAATACATTCCCCATGATAGCAGCTAACCAAGCATCTTGTTTAGCGTCTGTAGCGAGGCCTACTGGGCTAAGTAGGATGGAAGTACCAATAAAACACATGATTACTAATATTTTAAATTGACCAGGGCTTATTTTCCAATTGTCTAGCATATCGTTCTCCTTGTTTTTATCTAAAAACATTTAAATTCTTTTTTTTGATTTTCGAAATAAGGATACTATGAGTAACAGTAAAGGCAGAAAAAAACCATAGGTTAACACGTAAGGTAGCCAAGTTGTAGTATTCCATATACCAGCATAGGTGACATTTGGAAATACCACTAGAGAAAGAACTACTAAGATCATACCCAAGGGCAGAGTAAGAGGACGATAATCCTTCAAATTTAAGATTTGAGCAAGACCTAAAGTAGCTCCATAAAAATGTAGGAGCATCTTATAAAAGGTGGTAATAAACCATATTATGGCTATGATTGCTTCAATTCTTTGTATAATGTTTCCTATATTTATCTTTTTAGCAAGAGCATAGCTAGGAAATGCATTTCGTGCTGTCATATCTTGTCCCAGTACCAAAATACATAAGGTTACTATAAGGAATATGACAAATCCTCCAAGTAATGTGCCCCTTAAGAAGGACTTTTTAGCTTCTTTTAAGTTATTAACATGAGCAGGAAAAATCATCATAAGGGGGATTAGTGTAAGAGAAGACAAGCTGCTATAAAATAAACCTCCCTTTATCATGGGTTTTATTCCATATTCAAAAACTGGCTGTATATTTTTAGATTCTATGTCAGGTAAGACAAAAATCATTAAAATAATGAGAAGCCCAATAACAAAAGGATATAAAACCTCTGCTGCTCGTGCAAAAGTTTCTAGGCCTAGACGTGTTCCCATGATAACAATAAGAACAAAAAGCGTATTGGTAAATTGAATAGGAGCCTCTGGTGTTATTTGAGTTGTTATGAAGTCTCCTGCAATCCACAAAATCATTGAACAATTTATGAATAAAAAAGAAAAATATAAAAGAGAAAGGGTTTTTCCCAGCCATTTCCCTAGTACACTCTCAGCATACTCTATTAAAGTCATATTGGAAAAATAATTTCCTACTGCATTGTAAAGGCATACTAAAAATAGTCCTAATATATTCCCTGCTATAGCACCTAGCCAAGCATCTTGTTTAACCGTTGTGGCTAGATCCACTGGACTAAACAGGATAGAAGTGCCAATAAAACACATGACTACTAATATTTCAAATTGATGAGGACTTATTTTCCAATTGTTAAACATACTGTTCTCCTTGACTTTATTTAAAAATATTTAATATGAAATCAGTAAATGGCTTGTAGATTACCGTAAGGAAATCAGATGGATTTGGTATATCTAAATTTAAGCTTTCTGCAATACTTAAAATTACTCCAAATATGAGTAAAATGAAAAATACCCATAGTTCCCTTTTTAGATTCCTTTCTACTAAAGAGGGAACCTCATATAATGTCATTCCAATTGCAACTGTTAGAATTCCTAAAATAGGCCACATAAAGTTTTACTCCTTTACTTCTTTATAGAAAGATTTAGTAATTGTACCTTGACGTCTAATCTTTGCAATAACCTTTATATTCACTTCTAGGTTTTCAAATCTTCTATCCCAATATTTTTCCAATTTACTCCATGATTTGGGATCTGCCCTATGAATGGCTTCACCAAATCCAAATATATCACTTTTTAAATCAGTTTGTGCTTTATTCACTGCTGCTTCCATTGCTTTTTTTATTTTTTCTCCCAATTTTTTTTCTAATTTATAAATATTCTCAGATTTAGACAAATCCATTTCGGATCCTGCATCACCGATGGTAGCTTCTGTCCAAAGTTCAACATCTATTTTCGGTTCTCCATCTTCTACCTTGCCCTTTACTTTTGTGTTTGTTCTAATTAATTCAATAGCAATTTTCTCCTTTTCGTTAGAAGAAACCACAACAATGGTACTTTTTACTTTACCTATTATATAATTGTATCCTTTGCTTTCTTCTTCATTTAGCCAACCAACAAGCTTATCTTTCCTAAAACCACCAATATTAGTAATTTCTACAATAGTAGAGGGCTGAACCCTTTCTAAATTTTTTGTAGACATTCCTACTTCTTTCTCTCCCTTTATAGAAACCCCTGTCAATACTGGATTTTTTCCTTTACTAACTAAGCTATTTATCAATTCATCTAGTTGAACATGATGGGTTGGACCCCAGGACTTTTGAGACATTTCCAATGAGGAGAATATTTTATTTGCTGGGATTTGCTCTACTGGGGTCAAAACATTTAAAAGTTTTTCAGCCTTTGTATCTTTTGCTACTAATATATAAAAGTCTGTACGCAGTTCATGATCCCTAGAGAAATAATCTAAAGTTTCCCCTATGCCTTCTTCTGCTAATTCTTCACCATATATAAGTAATCTCAGATGGGCCATATATATTTTTCTGGGTGTTTCAACGGTCAATCTTCTTAGAGCTTCTAATATGGTTTCTCCTGAAGTTCGATATGTAGTGACTGCTGTACGGGTAGAGGTTTTTTCGCTTGCAACTTCTCCTGGGTTGATAAGTTGTACTGTAACAAGATAGCCTTCTTCACTTTTGTCAATTCCAATTGCCGTAGCAATGGCAAGTTCATTTATTTCCCGCTTACTCCAGCAGCCAGTTAAAAGACTTATAAAAATGGTTAGTATCAAGAGTCGAATAATTTTATATTTCATAGAAAAACTCCTTTATAGAATACCCTATTATTTATTATTCTTTGTTGGCTTTGGTTTTGCCATTGTTGGACTTTGTTGACGAATCACATTTTCCTGGTTCATTAAACGGGGCCTAGAAAACATGGCAAAGTGAGGAAAACGTAAAATTACATCCTTCTGATCAGCCCAAATAAAAGGGGCTATTGGATCCATATAAGGGATACCGAAGGAGCGTAGACTACAAAGATGAAGAGTTAGTGCAATAAGCCCTAAGGTAATACCAAATAGTCCAAAGGTGGAGGCTAATAGCATGAATATAAAACGTAAAATTCTAACGGCAATAGCCATATTAAATGAAGGAGCCACAAAGCTACTAATGGCTGTAATGGATACCACAATTACCATTACAGGTGAAATTATACCAGCTTGAACTGCTGCTTCCCCTAATACTAAAGCTCCAACGATGGATATGGCAGCTCCAGCAGCCCTAGGCATTCGAACTCCAGCTTCACGCAAAATTTCAAAGGTAATTTCCATCAGTAGTGCTTCAATTAAAGCAGGAAATGGAACTCCATCTCGTTGTGCTGCAATACTAATAAGAAGAGATGTTGGTATCATTTCCTGGTGAAAGGTAGTAATGGCAATATAAATAGATGGTGTAAGTAGTGCGACGAAAAATGAAAGATAGCGAATGATACGAACCATTGTAGCAATATCAAAACGTTCATAATAGTCTTCTGCAGCTTGGAAAAATTGTACAAATAAAGCTGGCACTAAAAGAACAAATGGTGTTCCGTCTACAATTATGGCTATTCGTCCTTCTAAAAGACCAGCTGCTATACTATCAGGTCGTTCCGTATTATATACAGTAGGAAAGGGAGTATAGGTTTCATCTTGAATGAGTTCTTCAATATATCCACTTTCCAATATGCCATCAATATCAATTTGATCAAGGCGTCTACGTACTTCTTTAACAGTATTATCATTTGCTACTCCTTTTATATATGCTACTGCCACATCAGTCTTTGTTCTTCGCCCAATTTGCTTTGTTTCTATCCAAAGATTAGGGTCTTTTATTCTTCGACGAATCAGTGCAGTATTGGTTCTTAGAGTCTCTGAAAAACCATCCTTTGGCCCTCTTATAACCGATTCTGAATCTGGGGCTGTAACCCCTCGGTCTTTCCATCCCCGTGAACTTGCGGAAAAACCTTCAGAATATCCATCAATTAATATGATAGTATCTCCAGATAAGAGGTGTAAAAAAAGATTTTCTAAATCTGAAATCTCTTTTATACTACCCTTTGGGAGAACAAAGTCCTTTAAGATTTGAAGAGTTTCTTTATGTGAACAAACGGATGGCTCAAGGTGAGTCATTCTTATATCTAAAGTCAAAGGCTTCATAATAAAATCCTGGATTAGTTCCGTATCGGCCAATCCTTCTGTGTAAATTATTCCTATTTTCATTTGGCTCTTTTCACCGGCATAAAATTCCCTTATGACTATGTCACTACTTTCTCCCAAGGTCTCCTTAACTAGTTGAATATTTTCTTGGAGACTTGCTTTCAAAGGGCCCTGTTGATTATTATTTTTTCTTTGTGTATTTTGATTGGGTTTGGTGCTTTTACTTTTTGTTTTAAAAAGTCTCCAGATAGATTTCATGGCAAAAACTCCTAAATTGTTTTTTATTTAGTATTTCTTTTGAATGGAAATCCTATACTGTGTTTTAGATTGAAATAACTGTTTGTGAGATTCATTTTTTATCTTATGCAAATACTTAAAAATTATATAATTTAAAAAAAGAAGTAGAGGGGAGTTTTAATATGTAAATGGTCCTCAACTTTTGTGACAGGAGTGAATCTGAATTAAAAATGGTTTTCAATTTTTAGAAATTTATATCAATTCTTATTTTTTTGATAAAAATTTTGCCGATTTGTGATATAATTATACTTGTACTTTTGGATTAAACATTATTAAGTGTGTAATCGAAAAAAATCACTTGGTTTTTCATGTGATTTGATACTTTTAATTGAAAATGATCTCTATTTTCAGAATTTACCATATCTTTGGAATTTTCTTCTGTGAATAATGTTAATTTAACTATAGAAGAAGGTTTTTCTATTTTATTATCCACATCACTGGCAATAATTTATGTGAAAATTAATTTTTATATCTAAAGGTTAATTTATAGCTGTTAAATACTTGCTGTAATGAAAAACTAAGGGTTTACTTTAGAAACACTGGATAATAGCTATTGTTGCTACATTCTATTTTGAAAAAGGGATTATATTAGTGGACAAGCTATATAGTTTAAATGCATAGTTTTATACTAAATCTTTTCTGGAATAATTATATATTTCTCGCAATCTATTCACATTATATTGCTATTATCTTTAGTTGTTTAACCAAGGTACAAATATAAAATATTTTTGGGGGGTTTCTATTTTATGGAGTTGAAGGGCAAAAGAAAAATCACCATAGGTGCAGCATTGATACCAGTAGTATTTTTAGTCGTTGCATTATTTTTTACTTTAAAGCATTTTGGAGGAGATCCACATATTCCGATTCTTGCTTCAGCAGCTGTTGCTACAATTGTCGCAATAACGCATGGTTTTACTTGGGGAGAACTTGAAAATGGAGTAGTAGAAACAATTAAAATGTCAATGTCAGCAATCCTTATTCTAATGATAATCGGTATGATTATTGGTACTTGGATACTTGCAGGTGTAGTACCTTCTATGATTTACTATGGTTTACAAATACTATCGCCTGGTATATTCTTAGTTGCTACAACATTAATCTGTGCCATAGTTTCATTAGCTACTGGTAGTTCATGGACTACTGCTGGTACAGTTGGTATTGCCCTTATCGGTATTGGACAAGGATTAGGAATACCTGTAGAGATTGTAGCAGGAGCAATTATCTCTGGTGCATACTTCGGAGATAAAATGTCACCTCTTTCTGATACAACAAATCTTGCCCCTTCAATGGCTGGAGCAGATTTATTTGATCATATTAGACACATGATTTTCACAACTGGTCCGAGTTTAATTATCGCACTTATTTTATACGGAATAATTGGTATGAAGTACGCAGGTAATAATATGGATATGGCTTCAATCAATGCAATTCTTGAGGGAATACAAAGTCAGTTCTCCATATCTCCACTATTATTAATACCACCTATTCTTGTTATTGCTATCGTAATATTAAAAGTTCCTGCAATTCCTGGACTAATTGGTGGAACACTTCTAGGTGGTCTTTTCGCTGCTATGTTCCAAGGAGCTGGAATGACAGAGATCATAGGTGCAGCACATTATGGATATGAATCAGCAACTGGAATCGAAGCTATAGATAGCCTATTATCTCGTGGTGGATTAGATAGTATGATGTGGACAGTATCACTGATTTTATGCGCAATGGCATTTGGTGGTATTATGGAAAAAGCGGGCATGTTACATGCAATTGCTGAATATATATTAAAGTTTGCTAATAGTACAGGTTCATTAGTATTATCAACAATTCTTACTGCAATAGCTATTAACTTAGTTGCAGGAGATCAGTATTTATCAATAGTTATACCTGGTAGAATGTATAAAGAAATATACGATGAAAAGGGATTACATCCAAAGAACTTATCAAGGGTTCTTGAAGACTCGGGTACTTTAACTTCACCGTTAGTTCCTTGGAATACATGCGGTAGTTTCATGTGGAAAACGTTAGGCGTTCATCCATTTGCTTTTTTACCATATGCCTTCCTTAACTTATTAAATCCATTAGTTTCTATATTCTATGGATATACAGGAATAACTATGGAAAAGGTTAAAGATATTGAGCCAATTGAGCAGGATGCATAAATAAAAACACAAAAAAACGAAAGAGCTTATATTCTAGTGTTATATCTAGGTAAATATTAAAGCTTGACAATAAAGAGACACTTAAAATGAGAATATATTTCCATTTTAAGTGTTTTTTTTTATTGTTTTTTTAAATTCATAGAAAAGGGGCTGTCTTAAAATGATTTTTCAAACCATTTTGAGACAGCCCCTCGTTAATGAAATTAAGTATTAATCGACATCATCGTAGTTGATATCATCGAAGTTGAATTCCTCCTTAGAGACAGAATCTAAACTTATTTCAGCATCTTTCTCTTTATCATCCAACTTATAAGAAAGAATATTTATTCCAGTTTCACCAACAACTTCTACTCCTAATTCATATTCAACCTGAATTGATATCATTGGTACGCCAGCTTTATTAACAATCATAGTACCTAGAGAAACTGGATTTTTACTAATCCATGCTGAGATACTCCTATTGTGATATTCTTTTGCTTCTTCAAGACTTTCTATAGAAATTACTTCAGAGAATTTTCCATTATTTTTGGATACAGCTGTATCTCCAGTAGTTTCATACCATACATGAATTTCAAATTCCCCATCTATTCTAATGTTTATATCCTTGTCGGAAGAATCTTCGAATTTACTTCCACGAATTTTGGCATTTGTTATAGTACAGCCTAATACTTGTGTAGGTTCTACATTGTTTTCAGAACATATAAATATGGTAGTTTGACATGTCTGAGTAGCCCTACCACATACTGCGTTAGTAATTATGGTTGTCATTTTGCTCTTATAGTTATTCTTGTCGTTCATAACTTTCCCCCCTTTTTTTCTATATTTATAATATTCTAGTGAGAATAAAGATGTGAAATTATTTATAAAATCTTTTGAAATTTTATCACACCTAATATAATTCAAATCATATATTGGTATGAAAAGATAGAGATCTTTAAGGAAGGGAGTGATTACTATACCCAAAAAAGTTTTAGTGACTGGTTGCGCAGGTTTTATAGGCTCACATTTAAGTGAAGCACTTATTGATAAAGGCTTTAGGGTAATTGGTATAGACTGTTTTACAGAATATTATGATAGAAAATTAAAAGAAAGAAATCTATCTTCATTGTTATCTTGTAAAGATTTTACTTTTATGGAAGAAGATTTAATGGAAGCACCATTAGAATTGTATTTAAAGGATATAGATTATGTTTTTCATCAGGCGGGGCAACCAGGGGTAAGGGGAAGTTGGGGAGCTCAATTTGATATATATGTAAAAAATAATGTTCTTGCAACTCAACGACTTCTAGAAATCGTTAAAGATTTTAACATAAAGAAGTTCATATACGCCTCATCTTCTTCTATTTACGGGAATGTAGATACATTGCCTATGAAAGAGTCTCAATTACCTAGACCATTTTCTCCCTATGGTATGACTAAGTTGGCTGCAGAGCAACTCTGCAATCTTTATTTTGAAAATTATGGAGTCCCTACAGTAGCCCTAAGATATTTCACTGTATATGGACCAAGGCAAAGACCTGAAATGGCTATGAATACCTTTATTAAAGCTATACTTAACGATACTTGCTTATCAATATATGGTGATGGAAACCAGAGACGTGATTTTACCTATATAGATGATATAGTAAAAGCTAATTTATTAGCCATGGAGTCCTCAGTAGAAGGTGAAGTATTTAATGTAGGTAGTAACAGACCTATAAAATTGATTGAGGTTATTAGAATTCTAGAAAAAATAGTAGGAAAAAAGACAAAGATGAAATTTATGCCTAAACAAGAAGGGGATGTTAGAGATACCTATGCTCATATAAAAAAAATAAAAGAGTCATTTGGGTATGAGGCTTCTGTAGATATAGAAAAGGGTTTAGCTAATCAAGTAGATTATATCAAGTCAATTCTCTAAAAAACTAGATATCACATACATGGATTTGTTGAATATAATGTAGTGTGGATGATAAAAGGGCAGAAAATCATATGGACTTTAATGAGGAGTTAAGAGTACAGGTTACATATGAGGAAAGTCTGATTGAAGAACAATTAAAATTTTAAATTATCGGAGAAGATATGTGAAAAGTATTCCTATAAGCTTATATTTTCAAAGTGAATTGTTGTAGTATTTATACAGCATCACTTATTGAAATTTTAAAATAGAAATAAAAGGGAGGATATAGTAAATGAAATATAAGGAAAAATATATGGGCTCTAAGGCAGAATGTTTAGAGCAATTAAAAGAAGTATTTAGAAATTTAATAAACGGAAGACTTGAAGTAGAAGGTGAAGTTGTAAGGATACCTGATGACAAAGAAATTGAGTACAAAATAAAGTATGAAGATGACCCAGAAATGGAAGGATCAGTAGCAATAAAAATTGGTTGGACATATTTTGAAGAAGTAGAAGAAGAAGTAGAAGAGGAAGTAGATTTCCAATTATAGTATTAATGAAATAGGGGGAGTTATCCCCCTATTATTTTAGGGGGGATAATATAATGAATTCTTTCATGGTGGATGTAAAAAGAGCTTTAGAAAAATACCATATTGAGGTATTGGGTATTAAAACTGAATCTTATAAGGGAAAAAAAGGTGTATGGTGGATAAAAACACCTAATGGCAAAAAAATACTTAAAAAACAATCTCAATCTACGGAGACATTAGACTTTATCCTGGCAGGAGTAGAACACCTTATGAAAAATGGTGTTAAAATTCCTGAAATAATCAAAACAAAGGAAGGTACTAACTATGCTCTTGTAGATAATACGTGCTATGTACTAAGTGAAGCCATTGATGGTAAAACATTAGACTATTCTAGCTCCAAAAATATTGAAAGAATAGTTGGGGAATTAGCTAATTTTCATAAGGCTTCAGTTGGTTTTGTTCCACCTGAGAATTGTAAGGTTAGAACACATTTGGGATTATGGATAGAAAAATATGAAAAGGAAGTAGAGAAGCTAGAGAAATACTATGAGATGGAACGTTCTCAAAGCAGTCATTCGGAATTCGGCAAAATTATACTTAAAGTGTATCCCTATTTTTATAATAGAATGGAAACTGCCCTTAAGGAATTTAAGAAAAATTCCTACCATAGGTGGGTTGCTGAAGTTAAAGGAAGTGGCGCATTGTGCCATCAAGACTTTACAGCAGGAAACCTTATTTATACAGAAACTGGAGATCTATATGTATTAGATACAGATTCTCTAACTATAGATATACCCCTTAGAGATATAAGAAAAATATTGAATAAGATCATGAAAAGAAAAAAGAAATGGGATATGGCCCTAGTAAAAGACATCTTAGGATGGTATCAGAAGGAAAATCCATTGAAATCTTGGCAGTGGGAAGTGCTTAAACCCACGTTAACTTATCCACACTTGTTTACAGGAATTATGAGTAAATACTACGAGAGAAGAGAAAAAACATGGACAGAACAAAAGTATTTAAGTCGATTGAAAGAGATGATAAAGATAGAAAAATCATTAGATCCTATCATAGATAATCTTGATAAGATTCGTCCTTTATAACATTGATTAAAAGGGGTGTATAGTGTGAAACAAAAAGGTAATGTAAAGGATTTAACTCAGTTAGCTCATGAAGTGCTATTAAGATATGATATTGTACCAGATAGATTGAAAATAATCCAAAATAACGGCTTGAAAACCTTATGGAAATTTACTTATAATAATGAAACTAAGTGTCTTAAACGTTTAAAGCATTCTAAGGAAAAATCATTATTCAGAGTAAACTCTCAAATTCACGTTTATAACAAGGGTGGTAAGGTAGCAAAGGTATATTTAAATATAGGTCATGAACCTATTACAGAGTATAATGGGCAATTATTTGTGCTTTATGAATGGATAGAAGGTAGAGATTTGAATTTTAGTAAACCATCGGATTTATGTATAGCATTAGAAGGTTTAGGAAGTTTTCATGTATATTCAAAGGGATATAAAGCAGCAGAAAATGTTGAAATATCTTCTAAACTTGGTAGATGGCCTGATCAATATGAATCAATGAAAAAAAGAATGCTTAAGTGGAAAGAAGAGGCTAAGCAAAACTCTAATAAGGGTCCATATAATACCTATCTGAAACATATTGATTCAATAATTGAAATTGCTGATTTAGCCCTTAATAATTTGGAGCAATCGTCCTACGATAAATTAACTAATACAGAACTTCAAGAGTCGTGTTTATGCCATCAAGACTATGGTGAGGGCAACGTAATTCTATCTGGAAAAGATTTATATGTAATAGATTTAGACGGGGTAACTTACGATTTACCCATTAGAGATCTAAGAAAAATTATCGGCAAACGCATGGAAAAAAGAGGAGAATGGAATAAGGAGACTATAGAAAAAATATTGAAATGCTATGAAAAAAGTAATAAATTGACTCCAGAGGAGAAAGAACTGTTAAAAATAGATTTGCTATTTCCCCATTGGTTTTTTGCAACAGTAAAGAATCTGTTTAAGAAAAATAAATCCGTAAGTTCTGGAAAAATATCCGCAATTGCTAAGTTAGAAAAAAGTAAACTTAATGTTCTAAAAAAAATGTTTTAAAGGAGGGAGACTGTGAAGATTGCTTTAATTTGTACTGAAAAGCTTCCAGTTCCTCCTATTTTAGGAGGAGCAATACAAATATATATTGATGCTATTTTACCAACTTTGGCAAAATATCATGAAATAACTTTATTTAGTTTAGGAAATAGTAAATTACCTTCAAGGGAGAAACGTGGCAATATTAGGCATGTAAGGATTAAGGGTAAAACTGCAGATCAGTATATTAATAATATAAAAAAAGAACTTTTGAATGAGTTTAAAGATGAATTTGATTTGATTCAAGTATTTAACAGACCCCTTTGGGTACTTAGATTAAGCAGTGCTGCACCTAATAGTGCTTTTAGTTTAAGCCTTCATAACGAAATGTTTGTAGCTAAAAAAATTGATCCTGACAGAGCAAAGAGGTGTATTGATAGAGTTAGTTTTATGCCTACGGTGAGTAAGTTTATTGCTGACGGTGTGACTGACATGTATCCTTCAGCTAAAGGTAAAATGAATGTTGTATACTCGGCTGTGGACGGAGAAAAAATGAAACCCATATGGCATGAAGATGTGTTAAAGGAAAGAGAGAAGATGAGAAAACAATATGGGCTAGAAGGCCGGAAGGTAATAGCTTATATTGGTAGATTGAGCAAGAAAAAAGGGACACACATTTTGTTAAAGGCAATGAAGGAAGTGATGGAAACCCATCCTGACACCGCATTATTATTTGTGGGTAGTAAATGGTATGGAAAAAATGAAACAGATGATTATATAAAGAAATTACAAACTTTCTCCAAGACTTTAAATGGACCTGTCATATTTACAGGCTTTCTAACACCTAAGGAAATTCCTAAATATTACAATATGGGAGACATATTTGTGTGTGCATCCCAATGGCAAGAACCCCTTGCAAGAGTCCACTATGAAGCAATGGGAGCTGGACTTCCTATTATAACTACTGACCGAGGAGGAAATGCTGAGGTTATGGAAGAAAATATTAATGGACTTTTGCTTAAAGAATATAATAATCCTCAAGCAATGGCAGAGAAAATTATTTATCTCTTAGAAAATGAAGATGCTGCACTAAGAATGGGAAAAATGGGTAGAAAGTTTGCTTTAGAAAAATATAATTGGGATAGAGTAGCATCGCAGCTTTTAGACCTTTTTAAAACTATCTAGTCAAACTATATTTTGGGTTAAATATAAGATAATAAAGAAGGCTACTGACAATAAAGTCAGCAGCCTTCTTATGATTCTTTTATAAGAAGTTAAACCTTTATAGTTTTTAGACTTTAAAGAAACGATTTATACTAAAACTAATAGTTTATCCAATTTCCTCTTCCAACAGAATAATACTGTAAATTGTTTTTCTTAACCTCTTCTAAATCTAAAAGATTTCTACCATCTATAATCATTGGATTTTTCATCTTTTTCTTAAGCATTGATAAGTCTATTGTTGAAAACTCCTCCCAATCTGTACATATAACAGCACAGTGGGAATCTATTAAGCTATCATATAGACTATGGCAATAAATTATATTAGGAAAAATCTGTTTAATTTCAGGGGAAGCCTCTGAATCATATGCTTTAATTATTGTCCCTTGTTTCAATAATTCTTCAATTATAAACAGAGATGGAGATTCTCTAATATCGTTGGTACCAGCCTTAAAGGTAAGGCCTAATATTGTTATAACTTTACCCTTTAAGCTTTTATATTTATCTAATAATACTTTTACTGGGAGTAATCTCTGCTCCTCATTTACTTTAATGGCACTATTAACGATTTTAAAGTCACATTCGTTCTTCTCTCCAATTTTTACTAAGGCCTTTGTATCCTTAGGAAAACAAGAGCCCCCATATCCAATTCCAGCTTTCAGAAATTCTGGTGAGATCCTTTTATCTAATCCAATAGCATAAGCAACAGTTTCGATATTTGCACCAACTTTATTACACAAATTTGCTATTTCGTTTATAAAAGAAATTTTTGTTGCCAAGAAAGCATTTGAAGCATATTTTATTAATTCGGCTGCTTCTGGTTGAGTAAAAACAACCTTTGTATTAAATGTGCTATATAGTTTTTCCATTACCATTTTAGCTTTTTCGCTATCATAGCCTATGACGATTCTGTCCCCATTTAAGAAATCATATATAGCCTTCCCTTCCCTTAAAAATTCAGGATTAGAGACAATGTCAAATTTATCTTTAGAAACTCCATTCCTTATAAGTAGCTCTTTTACATATTTTTGGGTACCTACTGGTACAGTGCTTTTATTCACTATTATTTTGTAGTCATTAATAGAATAAGAAATTTGATTAATTACTTCAGTAACTTGACTAATGTCAACATCCCAATTATCCATTTCAGGTGTTCCTACGGCAATAAAAATCACATCAGAATCCCTTATGGTCTGATGAATATCCTTTGTGAAGAAAATAGTTTTAGAAGTTAAACATTCATTAAGTAACTCTTCCAGATTTTCTTCAAATATGGTGGGAATACCTTTGTTTAATTTATCAACCTTCTCTATATCCTTATCAACACAGATCACTCTGTTTCCTTGTTTTGCAAAGCATAGGGATGTGATTAACCCCACATATCCAGCACCTATAACACATATATTCACTTAATCACCTTCCTAGATGTATTTATAACTATATAGTTTTTGACATATAGTTAATAAAAAAATTACCTTAAGTAAACAGCTAATACATTATATGTAGATGGTCTATAAGGTGATAATGAAATTTGTAAAATAGTTGTTAGCAATTGGAGTTAATAGTGAAAGAATTAAAGGACAGACTGTATGCTAATCCGTAATTGGAAAATAAAAATTTGTTAATAATAATAATCTATAAAAAAATAAGAGAGTATGGTATGATATACTCCCTTGCTAATAAATTCAAGTATTAATCCACATCATCGTAGTTGATATCATTGAAGTTGAATTCCTCCTTAGGAACAGAATCCAAAATCATTTCTACATCTTTCTCTTTATTATCCAACTTATAAGAAAGAATGTTTACTCTAGTTTCACCAACAACTTCTACTCCTAATTCATACTCGACCTGGATTGATATCGTTGGTACTCCCGCTTTATTAACAATCATAGTTCCTAGAGAAACTGGATTTTTATTAACCCATGCTAAGATACTTTTATTGCCATATTCTGTTGGCTCTTCAAGGCTTTCTATACATATTACTTCAGAAAATTTTCCTTTGCTTTTGGATACGGCTGTATCTCCAGTAGTTTCATACCATGCATGAATTTCGAACTCACCATACACTCTAATGTTTATGTTCTTATTAGAAGAATCTACAAATTTACTTCCGCGGATTTTAGCATTTTTTATACTACAGCCTAATACTTGTGTAGGTTCTACATTGTTTTCAGAAGATATAAATATGGTAGTTTGACATGTCTGAGTCGCTCTACCACATACTGCGTTAGTAATTATGGTTGTCATTTTGCTCTCATGGTTATTCTTACCGTTCATAATTTCCCCCCTTCTCTATATTTATAATATTCTGCTTAGAATAAAGATGTGAAATTATTTATTATTTATAATATTCCGGTGAGAACAAAGATGTGAAATTATTTATTATATATTTTGAAACTTTATAACACCTAATATGATTCCAATCATATACTGCATATTAAAGAGTCTCAATTACCTGGATTATTTTCTACTTATTCAGATATTATCATATTAATGAATTTGTTGAATATAATGTAGAGTAAAAGACAGAAAATAAAAAGGGAGGATATAATCAATGAGATGTAGAGAAAAATTTAGCGGTTCTAAGGCAGAATGTTTTGAGCAATTAAAAGGTGTATTCAAAAATTTAATAAATGGAAGACTTGTAATAGAAGGTGAAACTGTAAAGATACCTAGTGACAAAGAAATTGAATATAAAGTAAAATATGAAGACGATCCAGAAACGGAAGGAGCAGTATCAATAAAAATTGGTTGGTCATATGTTGAAGAAATAGAAGACGAAGAAGAAGACGAAGAAGAGGAAGACGAAGAAGAGGAAGACGAAGAAGAGGAAGACGAAGACTAATAAAAATTATTGATGAGAACAAATACTTAAAAAACAATTTCGTTTTGCCAAGACGTTAGACTTTATTCTTGGGATGGTAGAACACCCTATGAAGAATAATATTAAAATTTCTTAAATAATTAAAACGTAGTAAAGGAGAGAGGATTAAACCCACTCTCCTTTTATTATTGGAAATTCATTTGTTAACTTGATTTATTTAATTTTGCCAGATAATTTTCCTCTGTTTATTTCAGCAATAATAAATATGATAATAGGTAAAATTACGCGATTTATAAAACTAATATAGGGCATTACTGTTCTATCAAATTCAAAAAAATCCATTGTACTATCCCATGTTAAGTAAGTTATATTAATTAATATTAAAGTAATAGGAAGTATTATTAATCGATAATCCGTGTAATCTAAAACTTTGCTAATTCCTATACAGATAGCTATCAAATGTACACTGATTTTTACAAAACCTCCTAATGCAAACAAAACAGATGATAGTACTTCTATCCTTTCTAAAACCCTAATGTCTGTTCTCAAAACAGCTGTATAGGTGGAAAAGTATGAACTTGATGCCTCGTTTACACCTGTGACTAAAATAACACTTAAAGAAGTGACAAATATGATAACTCCTCCTAGTAGTAAACCTAAAAGATACATTTTATATGGAGATTTTTTTCTTTTGAAATTAGAAAAAATTGTAGAGAATACTATTATCTGAGAAAAAGGAAATACAAGTATCTTAAAAGTTCCTTGTAGAATTGGATTTATACCATTAGATAACACAGGATAAACATTATTTATATTCATATTAGGAATTAATAGGCACAACATAATAAATGTAAGGAAAATAACTATTAATATAAAAAATTTTCCCCATCTACCCAAAATCACAATTCCATTCTTGGCTACATATGCACTTAAAATTGAGAAGCAAATTATAATTATGATTATAGGGGTTTTATTTAAACCAACTATGGTTATAAACTCTCCATGATGCCTTAATATAGTAGCTTCAATTGCAATAAGATGCAACGTAAAAAATATTATAATTACTTTTCCAATAAACTCACCAAAACAAATTTCAATAATATCAAATAAATCTTTGCTTGGGAAAATATATTGAAGTCTAGCATATATAGAGATTAGTGGCAATGCTATAACTATAGAAATAATAACTGCTAACCATACATCTTGTTTTGCTTCAAGTCCTGATATGGTTACTGAACCTGAACCTATTATGAATAAAACGATAAGAGATATACCATCCCAGTCAGAAAGAACTTCTTTGTTCACTAATTATTCCTCCAAATTATATGTAATTAGTATTTAAAATGTTTATTGAAATGTTTTGATTCAATGAATTTTATTTTTATAGTTTGTCAAAAGTGGATTAAATTTATCTGTTTTTTCTGGTTTCAGAAGAAAAGTATCTGTTTATCTAATTTATTTCCTAAGTTTTTATATTATTGACTATAAAAATTAGCATAGACCATAAGCTGACATAAAATACACTAATAACCTTTTTGTTTCATATAGTAAAGCAAAAAGGAGACAACCATATTATGTTCATAAAAAAATTTAGAAAAAAGGCTTTTAGGATTATGACATGGAATATTTATTTTGGTGCAGACCTGACTCCACTCATCAATACCACTCCGGAACAAGTGCCTAATACTGTAACAGAAGTATTCGATGAATTTGACCAAACAGACTTTCAAGAAAGATCTAAGTCCATTGCAAAACAAATCTGTGAACAAGAGCCTGATATCATTTGTCTTCAAGAGGTGGCATTATGGACAGTTCAATCTTCTAAAATTATAAGGATAATAGATTTTTTAAATATTCTTTTGGATAATCTAAAAAAGCTAGATTTACATTATAATGTAATAGCCGTAAATAAAAACTTTAGAAATAGATTGCCAAGCAGTAAAGGGGATAGAATTGGAATATTAGATCGAGATGTAATCCTTGTAAAGTGCAAATCACCATTGAAGTTTTCTAATATTAAAGAAAATAATTTCGAAACTAATTTAGTTGTTTCTGTTGGAAATCAACCCTTTACCATTCTCAGGGGTTGGTCCTCCGTTGATATTTCCTTATATGGTAAAAAATTTAGGTTAGTAAATACACATTTGGAGTCAGAATCAGCTAAAGTTCGCTTAGCTCAAGCAACTGAACTATTAAAGGGTCCAGGAGCAACGGATATTCCACTAATTTTTATTGGTGATTTTAACTCAAATGCAGATGGAATGGAAGCACCAACCTATGATATGCTCATTGATGCAGATTTTACTGATGCCTGGGATATGGCTGGTAAAGGAGATGGATTTACAGCTGTTCAAGCTAGGGATTTATTAAACTCCATTTCTACTTTAAGAGAAAGGATTGATCTCATTCTCTTTAGAGATAGTTTTAATGTAAAAAAAATCCATACTGTTGGTGATGAACAAAGAGATCGAACCCCCTGCGGACTTTGGCCGTCAGACCATGCTGGAGTTGTGTCAACTCTCAAATTTAAACATGACTTCCATTGTACAGGATCTAGTGCCAGGGCAGGAACAGAATAATATTAAAAAATAGGGTGAAATTATTTCGCCCTATTTTTTAATATTATTTTATTCTTTTCTAATTAGTTTTACAACTTGGGCTACATTTTATTGGACATTGTATAGTTGGTGTTTCTGACAAGATTAGTAATGCTTTACAAACATCTGATACATCTATAAAATATCTGTTATCCTCTCCAATATAGAAGGCATTAACTGTTACATTACACCATAATGCCCTAAATAGACCGCTTATTATGCCAGGAATTCCAGAGATGATTTGAAGGACTTGAATTACAGGTTTTTCTTCAAATTTAATACCAAAGGAGTTGAGAGTATTCTTTACTCCCTCAAGATCTCTACTAGTTTCAGCATCGGGACTACCAACTGTAAGTCTAACAAGATTGAAATTATAGTTATTATCAGTTTCCAAAGGCTTTGTTTGTAGACAGCCTGTAATACTTATATCCTGGTTAGCGATGGTGTTCAAAATGCAACTCAAGGTAGGATCATCTACAATAAAACTAAATTGAATTCTGATTTTATATGAAAAAACATTAGTACTAAATTCATTGTTCATTTCATTAACTTCTCCTTTCGCTATATCATATTCACAGACTAGGAAATTGGGACATGCTTTATCAAAAAAATCCATATCATACTTTAAGCTAATAAAAAATATTGTTAAGTAGAGACCATATTATGAGGTGAAAATATTAGGAGGTATGGTATGGAAAGTGTACTTAATGGAATAAAGCCAGGGGCTATATTTAAACACTTTTTAAAATTAACTGAAATACCTAGGTGTTCAGGAAATGAGAAAAAAGTCAGTGATTTTCTTGTTAAGTTTGCTAAAGATCACGGTTTAGAGGTTATCCAAGACAAAGCTTTAAATGTAATAATAAAAAAGCCAGCAACCAAAGGCTATGAAAATGCACCTACTGTAATACTCCAAGCGCATATGGATATGGTGTGTGCAAAAAATGAAAATTTTCAATTTGATTTTAATAAAGATGCCATTCCATTAATAGTAGAGGAAGATATAATCAGGACAAAAGGCACCACTTTAGGAGCTGATAATGGTATAGGCATAGCAATGATTATGGCAATCTTAGAGTCAGATCAATTACCACACCCTCCCCTTGTAGCCATATTTACTACAGGGGAAGAAACAGAAATGGAGGGGGCTTCAAAACTAAACCCTGAACATATATCAGGAGACATAATGATTAATTTAGATTCTGAAGAAGAGGGGATACTTACTGTATCATCTGCAGGTGGCGTAAATAATATTGTTTCTTTGCCCATTGTTTGGAATAATGCTCACAATACTAAGGAAGCTCATAGAATAGTTATAAAGGAATTAATAGGAGGTCACTCAGGTATAGAAATAGATAAAAGCAGGGCAAGTGCAATAAAATTACTAGGTAGATTATTGCAAGGAATCGATGAGAAAATTGATCTTAATATTGCTAGTGTTAGCGGTGGAGAAAAAATAAATGCAATTCCCAGAATGGCCGATGCTATAATAATGATTAAAAAAGAAGATAAGAAAGAGTTGGAAAATATAATTAAAGAATATGAGGGAATTTTTCATAATGAATTTAAAGCTTCTGACCCTAATATTAGGATCTATTTGGAAAAGATAAACATGCCTGAAAAAGTTTTTGACCCGACAACTAAAAGTGCTGTAATTAGCATTCTAAGGTTAATCCCTTTTGGAGTACAAACAATGAGTGCTAATATGGAAGGATTAGTAGAAAGTTCAAATAACATTGGAGTACTAACGACAAAAGAAGATGAAATCACATTTGAAAGTGCTGTAAGAAGCTCAGTTAAAAGTTTGAAGGATGAAATTAATGGCCGAATTCAAATAATTGCTGATTTAAATGGAGCAAAAATGGAACTTAAGGGAGATTATCCAGAGTGGGAGTTTAAAGAAGATTCACCTATCAGAGAGTTGATGTCTCAAGTTTATAAAGAAATGTATAATGAAGATATTAAAGTAAAAGCTATACATGCTGGATTGGAAACAGGAGTATTGAGAGAAAAGCTTGGTGATATTGATATAGTCTCTATTGGGCCGAATATTTACAATGCTCATACACCTGATGAATATTTAAGTATTTCTTCAACAGTTAGAACAATTGGATTTTTAACTGAAGTATTAAGGAGAATAAAATAAGAAGATTATAGGATAATTACTGGAATTAAATATATTATATTTAAAAATTTACTTACTCAATAAGTCAAAAAAACCTCCCATGGAAAACAGAAACAAGGGGATAGTCCCCTTGTGTTTTTTACTGTGCCTTTTTTATACCTGTACGGTATGTACAGACCTTACGGCATTCGCTACAGTTATATAAATCCCATCCTCGGCCTGCTTTGAAAAATGATTTTTCCCTGCATAACTTTTGATTTACTGTAATTCCATCCATTGCATGTTGTGTGCAAGCTTCAATACACTTATTACAACCAGAAGGACATTTAAAATCTTCAACTAGTGGATCTGGCTCAACGGCTTCATCTATTAATACTGCTCCTATATAAACCATATTGCCTAAGTCTTTATTAATAAAAATAGTACTCTTTCCCATAATACCTAGGCCAGCAAGTACGGCGGAATGCTTAAGGGATATTATTCCCTTTCCATGCATATTATCTTGATCCCAATACAAATAAGGCACATCAGCAGGAATAAGGGCCGCCTTAACATTATTTTCTTGAAAGAATCGGCAAAGGTCCATTCCGATTCTATCCATCTCTTCATACATTTTGTATGCAGTATGTGTATATGGAATTGGATTTTCTGCAAAGATTACGTCGGTTGGCATTTGTTTTATAAATACAACTACACTACTACAGTCCCTAAAAACATCCTTAGGATTAAAACCCTCTGGTGCATCTTCAAATCGCTCAATACTAGCAATTCCACACCTATGAGCTCCAAACTTCAGTGCATATTCTTTGATTAATGCTGATTTCATCTTTATTTACCCCTCCCCAAAATATGAATCACCACCGAAAAATAACTAATTATTCAGAAAATTATATATGCCCATTATATAGAAATTTATCTTTACAATCAAATGAAGAGGAAGGTTTTATTTATAATTTTAGGTAGAATGGAAAAACTAAGCAAATAATGTGTATTCAAGTATTGAAGTACATGATTTATATAATAATTCTAACAATTTGGAGGAGCACCAAGTGAATAAGGAAGTTATTTGCGATAAACAAAGAATAGCTCTCATAATTTTATTTATAATAGGTCCACCCACAGTATCCTTATCAGGGGTTGAAGCCAAACAAGACATATGGCTAGCAGTTATCTTTTCTATGATTATGGGTCTGCCTATGATGTTTATTTATTGTAGACTTCATAATACTTTTCCAAATAAAGATTTATTTGATATTATAGAAATTTGTTTTGGTAAATTTATTGGAAAAGTGATCATAATATTTTTTACTATCCACTTTATTATAACTGTAACTACTATTTTAAGAAATTATGGAGAATTTATAACTACGGTTAGCTTTATGAAAACTCCACTAATTATACCTATGATATGTTTTGGTTCTTTGTGTGCTTATGTAATAATTGGTGGAATTGAGGCTTTAGAAAGATGGGGAAGCATTTTTATACAAATAGTTGTTTTTTTTACGTTTATTCTGATATTATTACTAATTCCTAATATGAATATAAATAATATTCGCCCTGTGTTATCTAATGGTATAAAGCCAGTTTTACAAGGGGCTTCTAAACTATATTCATTTCCCTTTTCTCAATTGGTAGTATTTTCTACAATTTTTTCTAGTTTTAAAAGGAAAATATCTCCTTATCGAATTTATTTTTTAGGCTTGCTAATAGGAGGAATAATAATATTTGTAACTTTTTTTAGTGTTCTATTAACAGTGGGAATAGAGGATATATCAGGTTTGTATTATCCCACATACACTGCTGTTTCAAGAATAGATATTACAGGGTTAGAAAGGACAGAAATATTATCAGGTATTTTGTTTTCATTAGGAGGGTTTGTGAAAATGAGCATACATTTATTGGCTATTTGTATAGGAATTGCGAAGATATTTAGAATAACTGACTATCGTCTTATAGTAATACCAATTACTTTAATGACAATTAATCTATCTTATCTATTATGGGATAGTACAATGGATTTTTATGAATTTGATGGTGAAATAATGATATATTTTGCCTTTCCGTTTCGTACCATTTTACCTATATTAACTTTTATTATAGTTGAAATAAAGAAGAAACAAAATGGTAGTGTACAGGCGTAACAAATTGATAAACAAATTAGAAAAAGAAAATGCATAGGGCATATTCTTTTTTTTATTTTCACAAAAAAGGATTTTCTACAATAGAATCTGGCACTAATTCAATAAAAGAACATAAAATGTAGTAGAAATGAAGTATACATGCTGTAAAAGTACTGCATATATAAAGCATATTTTTCTAAAGTATACTTTAATGGTATAAAATGAAAATTAATAAAATGTATGAGGAGGTATATAAGTGACCTGTAATCATATCTATGAAGATTATAAATCATGTAAACCAGATGAGGAATGTGGAAAGTCTAAACCAAAGCATCCTAAACCACAAAAAGTATTACTTGAATGTGGCCAGGGAACTGGAAGTAAAACTTTTACATCAACCGAGGATACACCATTCCAATTAGCAAATGTTACTGTTGATACAACTAGTTTAAATAAGCCTGAAGTTGTAATAAAGTTTTCCAGTTTAGTTAGGTTGGAGAAAATAGAAAATGCTCCTAGAACAGTTACATTGAAATATGAATTATTTAGAACCTATAACAATGAGGATGAGGAGCCACTATCCTTGGGAACTTGGATGTTTGAAAAAGCTGATGATTTGCAAGAAAGGTTTGTTACTTTAGAAGAATCATTTAGTTTTATCTTCTGTGAGAAATTAAACTGTCTTGGTTGCTGTAGTTATTTTGTAAAGGTTACACCTGTTGAAATAACTAATTCTACAGCTACAGTTAGCGATGGAGAAATGGCCGCATTAACTAAAACTTTACGCTACCCATTAGAAGATAATTGCAAAGCATGTAGTCCTATCTATGACAATATATTTATTCCTAAGAATTTTAAATCAAAGGACACTATCTTAGCATGTGGACAGGGGAATGGTGGTATAGTTTTTAAAGACAGTGGATTGTTTCTTCCAGCTGACATAGCCCATGTAACCATTGACACAAGCTCTTTAAATAAACCAAAAGTTTTAATAGAGTTTTCAACTATTATTAAAATTTCTGAGGATGCTGATGCTATACTACAATTCGAATTATTTAGAGTGTGTGGTGATGGTGACCCAGTATCACGTGGAATTTGGAAATTTGAAATGACAAAGTCTGAGGAACTAGTAAATAAAGCTTTTAGTTTTATTTTCTGCGATTGCAACGTCCCATCAAAATGCTGTGAATATTTTGTGGAAGTTACACCAATAGAAATAGAAGATGACGACGACATTGATGAGGAAGATGATGTAACAGTCTACAATGGAAGGATGATTGCTTTAGCTCAATCATCAAAGGAGAACTTCCATTATGATTACTATAAAACTTGTGATGAAATAAGTGACTGCATTAATCGGAAGCCATTGTGTGATAAACCTAAAGAAATAGTGCTAGAATGTGGTAGTGGTACAGGAAGCAGGACATTCACTTCACAAAGTGAAGAACCTTTTCAATTAGCTAATGTTACAATAGATACAACTTCTTTTTGTAAGCCTATAGTGAATATTCAGTTTTCAAGTATTGTGAGTTTTGAACTAACGAGTGAAGAGATCATGGGTGGTGAGGCATCTATTCAATTACGCTATGAATTATTTAGAAAATGTGATAATAGAAGAGTTAGTTCATTGGGAGTCTGGGAATTTGAAATGACTAATGAAGAAGGTGATCAGGCACTAAGAACAATAGAAGGTACAGAATCATTTGATTTTACTTTTTGTGAGCATATAACATGTCCCGGTTGCTGTGATTACTTTGTAACGGTTACAGCTATTGAAATAATAGAAGGTCCACAAGTGATAAGTATTGCAACTGTTAGTAATGGTAGAATAGCTGCATTGGCCCAAGAAGGATAGTAGAGTGACTACAAACCTAGAACTTGAAAAAGGAAAAATTAATAGAATATTGGGGTGATAATTTAATGTCTTGTAACCATAGTTATGGAAATCATAAAACTTGTGAACCAGATAGGGGTTGGAACAAGTGTAAAATCAAACACCCTAGACCCCAAAAGATACTACTCGAATGCGGAGAAGGAACTGGAAGCAGAACCTTTACATCATCTGACGATCCTCCCTTTCAATTGGCCCATGTTACTATAGATACCACCTGTTTAAATAGACCAGAAGTTTTAATAAAGTTTTCTAGTATCGTTCGTATGGATAACCTAGCAGTGGATGACCAAGATGGAACAGTTAGATTACAATACGAATTATTTAGAGTATGTAACCATGAAGAGCCAAAATCCCTAGGAATTTGGATGTTTGAAGAAGTTAATGTTGATGAGGGTGGCTTTGAGTGCCAAGAAGAATCATTCAATTTTATCTTTTGTGAATGTACAAACTGTCCTAGATGCTGTGAATATTTTGTAACTGTAACACCAGTTGAAATAACAAATGCTACTGCAATGGTTAGTAATGGAAGAATGGCCGCATTATCTCAACCACTATGTGATTCCTTAAAGGATGGATATAAAAACTGTGACTCAAAATATGATCATATTAAATTCAAAGAAAGACATCCTAGACCGAAAGAAATATTACTTGTATGTGGCCAAGGAAATGGAAGTGTAGTTTTTAGAGATATTTCTCCAGAACCACCAGCTGATATAGCCCATGTTGTTCTTGATACAACAAACTTAAGTAAACCTAAAGTTTTAATAGAGTTTTCAAGTATTATTAAAATTGATGAAGAAGTTAATGATCTTCGATTACAATTTGAATTATTTAGAATGTGTGGAGATGGTGAGCCTTTATCCCGTGGCATTTGGACATTTGAAAGGTCTGGAGTTGATATTGATGATTTAGAATTACAAAAAGCCTTTAGCTTTATATTCTGTGAGTGTGAGGCTCCATCAGACTGCTGTGAATATTTTGTAACAGTAACAGCAATTGAAGTAACAGATAGTGATGATCATGATGCAGTAGTTGATAATGTAAGGATCACTGCCCTTGCCCAATCATCGGGGGATTGTATCTATGAGGATAATTATAAAAAACTAGATGGAAAAAGGGATTGTATTGACTGTAAACCAAAGCACCCTAAGGAGAAAAAAATATTACTTGAATGTGGTGATGGAACTGGAAGCAGAACCTTTACTTCATCAAATGACTCAGCTTTTCAATTAGCCCATGTTAAGTTAGATACAACCTGTCTATGTAAGCCTATGGTTAATATTGAGTTTTCAAGCATTGTGAGTTTTGATGCAATTGCTGAAAATGGGGATGTTCAATTACGATATGAATTATTTAGAGTATGTGACAATAGAAAGCCTATATCAGTAGGTATTTGGTCGGTGGATAGAATGGACTTTGATATCATTTATATTGATAAGTCTACAAACACATTTGATTTTACATTCTGTGACTGCATCACCTGTCCTGGCTGCTGTGAATACATTGTAACTGTTACACCTATTACAATAACAGAAGGTGTAATTACTGCAACTGTTAGCAATGGTAGAATAGCTGCATTGGCTCAAGATATAAAATAGAATGCATAACATATTGAAGATTAAAAGAGCAAAGACGATTTAGTTGTCTTTGTTCTTTTTTTATTTTAAAAAGAAAAGGACTTGTTAGAATAGAATCCATCACTGATTCAATAAAACAACATATAATGTAATAGAAATGGAGTGTACGTGTTGTAAGAGCATTATAGAGATAAAGGATATTTTTTAAAAGTATACTCTAATCATATAAAACGAAAAATTAATAAAATATTGGAGGGATAATTTAATGTCCTGTAACCATAGTTATGGAAATCATAAAGATTATAAACCAGATAGGGGCTGGGCCAAGTGTAAAGAAAAAAATCCTGAACCTAAAAAGATACTACTAGAATGCGGAGAAGGAACTGGAAGTAGAATCTTTACATCATCAGACGATCCTCCCTTTCAACTAGCCCATGTTACTCTTGATACAACCTGTTTAAATAGACCAGAAGTTTTAATAAAGTTTTCTAGTATCGTTCGTATGGATAACCTAGCAGTGGATGACCAAGATGGAACCGTTAGACTACAATACGAATTATTTAGGGTATGTAACCATNCGTTAGACTACAATACGAATTATTTAGGGTATGTAACCATGAAGAGCCAAAAT
>NZ_NIBG01000036.1 GCF_002270055.1 Anaeromicrobium sediminis
GAAGACAATGATTCACCAGATAATGGTGAAGATAATGAATCACCAGATAATGGTGAAGACAATGATTCGCCAGATAATGATGAAGGCAACGATTCATCAGATAATGATGGAGGCAACGATTCATCAGGAAATGATGGGGGCAACAATTCATCAGGAAATGATGGGGGCAACGATTCATCAGAAAATGATGAAAAGGCTAAATAATAATTTATAAAATGAATAGAATTATTTAAAAGTCTGCCATTAGTGCAGGCTTTTTTCTTGTTTTATAATGAAGCATAATGTAAAGAAATGAAATTTAATATGCATGAAGTTGCACTTAATAGTAATTAATATTTTATTATTAAACTAAATTTTCACTTATAAGAGTAAAATATGAATACATTATACACAAAAAATGATAAAATATAGAGTAGAACATGTAAGGAGTGAATGAACTTGGCTGAATTAAAAGTAGAAGGAAGGGCTAAAATAAATTTATCATTAGATGTATTAAGAAGACGAGAAGATGGTTATCATGAAGTTAAGATGATTATGCAGCAGGTGGATCTTTATGATGAAATAACATTAAAGACTATAGACTCGGGAATAGTATTAGATACAAATTGTGAATTTATTCCCACTGACGATAAAAATATAGCTTATAAAGCTGCGAAGATGATTATTGATAAATATAATATAGATAAAGGTATAAAAATATATATAGATAAAAATATACCTGTAGGAGCAGGCTTAGCAGGAGGAAGTACGGATGCGGCTGCTGTTTTAACTGGACTAAATAGATTGTGGGATTTAAATATTCCTAAAGAAGAACTTATGAAAATGGGAAAAGAAATTGGAGCAGATGTCCCCTTTTGTATAATGGGAGGAGCTGCCCTTGCAGAAGGCATAGGAGAAAAATTAACTCCTATAGAAGGATTAGATTCTTGGATCATATTGTGTAAACCAAGTTTAAGTGTATCTACCCAATCTGTATATAGAAATTTAAAGGTGGATGAAATTCAAATTCACCCAAATACTGATGAAATATTATCAGCATTAAAGGAAAATCAGGTGAGAACTGTTGCATCTAATTTATGTAATGTACTTGAGAATGTAACAATAGAAATGCACCCTGTAGTAAAGGATATAAAGAAAAAGATGTTAGAGTATGGAACTTTAGGTACGCTAATGAGTGGAAGTGGACCTACTGTATTTGGAATTTTTAGAGATTATAATAAAGCTAAGTCAGCCTATGATAATTTGAAGAAAATATATAAGCAAGTATATCTTATAAAAACTTACAATACTAGGGAGGAAGAATATGGACTTTAATGGGTTTCAAGGACTTAAACTAGAAAACTATAGACCTTTAAGAGATGTAGTATTTGATCATTTGAGAAATTCCATATTAAATGGTGAGTTAAAGCCAGGAGAGAGGCTTATGGAGGTTCAATTAGCTCAACAATTGGGAGTGAGTAGAACACCCGTAAGAGAAGCCATAAGAAAGTTAGAATTAGAAGGTCTTGTAGTTATGATTGCCAGAAAAGGAGCCTATGTGGCAGACTTATCTGTAAAGGATATTTTAGATGTAATAGAAGTGAGAAGTGTACTAGAAGGATTAGCCGCATCATTAGCAGCAGTTCGAATGAATGGAGAAGATGTGGACGAATTAAAGGAAATATCTAATAAATTTAAGGCCTGTTTTGAGGCAAAGGATACAGATGGAATGATTGAACATGATAGGAAATTCCATGAGTGTATATTAAAATCTACAAGAAACTCTAAGTTGATTCAAATCAATCAAGGATTACAAGAGCAGATACATAGATTTAGAATTATATACTTTTCCGAATATAGCCAAGCCAAAGGCTTATTATCAGAACATGAACAAATACTAAATGCCATCATAAGAAGAGATCCAATTAAAGCCAAAGAAATTGCAGCAATCCATGTAGAGAACATTGGAAATAGCATAGTAGAAATAGAAAATATTAAAAAAGGGCCAATGAATAGATTATAAGAACCGTGAATTCACGGTTCTTTTTTTGTTTGTATATATTTTATATTACATGCAAATATTACATATATAATGGTGAATCTATAGGGAGGATATGTATGAGTTTCTTTGACGATTTATTTAAAAAAAAGGAAGAACCTATAAAGAATAAGACTAGTTCTGATTACAAGAAAAATGTTGAACAAGTAAAAAAAATATTAGGTGAAAGTAGTGATTTAAGTTCTAGAGAATTTGAAGTGGGTAATACGGGATTAAAGGGAACCGTCATATTTATAGAGGGCCTTGTAAACACAGATATTATAAACCAAGAAATTTTAAGAAATGTTATGCTTTTTTCTAGAAGTGTCAACTCTAAAAAAGACCTTAAAAATGAGCTATTTGAAGTGATAAAAAATAAAACCGTAACATCAGCTGTTATTGTAGAGTTAGAAGATATAGATAAAATAGTTGGAGACCTCATGAATGGTATTGTAGCTATTTTTATAGAAGGAGAAAGTAAAGTACTTATGGTGGAGGCAAAGTCCTGGCCTACAAGGGGCGTAGGAGAGCCTTCTACAGAGAGTATTATACGTGGTCCTTCTGATGGTTTTGTAGAAACCTTAAGATCTAATACGGCACTCATAAGAAGAAGAATAAAAGATCCAACCTTAAGGATACAAGCTATGATTCTAGGAAAAAGATCTAAAACTGATGTGGCCGTAATGTATATTGAAGAAACTGTAGATAAAAGAGTTTTAAAAGAGGTAAAAGAAAGATTAGATAAGATTGATATAGATGCCATACTAGAAAGTGGCTATGTGGAACAATTTATAGAAGATAGTTCCCTATCTCCCTTTCCACAAATTCAATCTACCCAAAGGCCTGATGTGGTAGCAGCAGCACTCTATGATGGGAGAGTAGCTATAGGTATTGACAATACACCATTTGTACTTATAGTACCTGCCACTATAGTAACTTTTTTACAATCACCAGAAGATTATAATGACAGGTTTATATTAACATCATTTTTAAGAATCCTTAGATTTGCATCTTTTTTAGCATCCATATTTATGCCTAGCATATATATTGCCATAACAGCCTATCATCCAGACATGTTGCCAGCGGATTTGGCATTATATGTGGCTGGTAGTCGTATGAATGTGCCTTTTCCACCATTTATTGAAATTTTCATAATGGAAATTACCTTAGAACTTCTACGGGAAGCAGGAGAAAGATTACCATCATCTGTTGGAGGAATTATTGGTATTGTTGGAGGTTTGGTATTAGGCCAAGCTGCTGTAGAGGCGGGAATAGTAAGTCCTCTATTAGTTATTGTAGTGGCAGTAACAGCTATAGCATCTAGTGTTATGCCAAACTATAGTATAAGTGTTGGACTTAGAATATTTAGGTTTACAGTTATGATATTTGCATCCATGTTAGGTCTATATGGAATTGTTTTAGGTGCAATTCTCATATTAACACATTTATGTACTTTAGATAGTTTTGGTATTGCATATCTAACGCCATTTGTATCAACTCAGGGAAGGGCGAGAGACTTTAAAGATTCATTCATAAAAATGCCAATACAATCAATGAAAAAGAGAAGTGCTTATTTACAAAGACAAGATAGCACTAAATTAAATATAAAAGATGGTGGAAAATATGAGGATAAATAATGAGAAAATATCTAGTTTACAGTTTTTAATGATCCTGTGTGGGTCTGTAATTGGAGTGAGCATTTTAGATTTTCCTAGGATTGCCATGGAACAAGTAGGGTCTGACTCTTGGGTACTAATATTAATAGGAACTATAATAATGTATCTAGTGGGAATTTGCATATTTAAAGTCCTAGATAAATATAAGGGACATAATTTTTTTCAAATCCTAAGTGCCATATTAAGTAAACCTCTTAGTGTGGTAATATGTATTTTATTTTCACTACATTTAATGTTTATGTCAGCCATTCAAATTAGAATTTTTACAGAGGTCACAAGGGAATATCTTCTTTATAATACTCCATCTGAGGTTATTATAATAAGTATGCTCCTTACTATTATATTCTTAATAAGAAATGGTATAGAAGTAATTGGCCGTATGGCTCAAATAACATTTCCTGTAGTTAGTGTATTGATTTTGATTCTACTCATTCCTGTAATAAAGGAAATGGATATAACTAATATATTGCCTGTACTTCATACTCCCATAGAAACTATAGTAAAAGCTATACCTAGTGCTATATTCGTATTTGCAGGAATAGAAGTGACCTTTTTATTAAGTTATTTTGTAGTAGATAAGGATAGGCTAAGAAAGAAATACAACATAAGTCTACTCATAATAGGTTGTATATATCTAATAATATTAGTATTTACCATATCTAGATTTGGAATAATGGAAGGAAAACGTATCATATGGCCAGTTCTAGAATTATTTAAGACTATAGATATTCCAGGAAGCTTCATAGAAAATGTAGAAATACTAATGATATCCATCTGGATAGTAGCTGTATTTATTAGTGCATCCGTATGGTATTATGGGGCAATGCGATTAATACGTCTAATATGGCATGAAAAGGGGGCTAAATATTTATTAGTTCCTATAGGAGCAGTTATATACATACTGGCTAACTATTTTAGAAATGTATCTGAAATAATGGATATATTAAATAAATATCTTATGACAGTAGGTATGTTTTTCGTAATAGGACTGCCTGTAATTTTAATTATAGGAGATAGTATAAAGAAAAGGGGAGGTTCTTCTCATGATTAAAAGGGTCTCTGTTCTCATATTAATATGTATCCTAATGACTGGTTGTTGGGATAAGGTTGAAATAAATAAAAGGGCATTTGTGTCTATGGTGGGTATAGATAAAGTACCTGTGGAAGATGATACAGAAAAACCTGAGGAAGGTAAGACAAAAAGTGAATACATAGTTACTATAGCCTATCCAAATGCAGGACTCATAGCTGGAAAAGACGGAGAGGAAAGTAAGTATGTGTATACGTCTAAGGGAGTAAATGTAGCAGAAATAATAGATGAATTTAACACTAGATTAGAAAAAACTTTATTTCTTAGACATGCAAAGATAATAATTTTAGGGAAAGAACTAATGAAAGATCCTAAGGCCTTTAGAGAAGTGCTAGATTATATAGAAAGAAGTCCTAAAATAGGAAGGCAACTTCATATTATGATAGGAGATAAAAATCCTGATGAATTATTAAAAACTCCTGTAAAAGATGAACCCATAGTAGGATCTCTCATAAGAGAAGTAATGAACGAAAATAGAAGAACTGCCAAGGTGACCCATTCTAATCTAGAATATATACTTAAGTCATTACAAGAAAGTAATTGTGCCATAATTGCTAAGGTTACCCCTTTTGAGGATGAGTATAAAGTATCTGGGTCTGGAATAATAAAGGATTACAAATTGATAGGTGAATTAAATGAAGCAGACAGTAGAAATTTAATGTACCTATTTAATAAGGTTCAAAATAGTATAGTAAAGGTGGAACTAAATAATCAAATAGTTCCTATAGAAATAATGAGATCTGATACAAAGCTAAAGGTAGAAGAAGAAAATAATAGCTTGGTAGCTAAATTCACCATAAACTCAGAGGCTCGAATAGCAAGCCATTTATTTGACCTTAGTGATGAAGATATGGATGATCATTACATAAAAGAGGTGGAAAAACTAGGTGAAAAGCGGTTAGAAGAGGAAATAAGTAGAACTTACAATGTGATTAAAAACGACTACAATGTGGATCTATTACAGATTAATGAGAGAATAAGAAAGTTTAATCCTAAATTATGGGACAAAATAAGTAAGGATTGGGATAGTATCTATGGAAATACAAAGGTAGTAATTGAAAGTAATTTAAAGGTAAGAACTATGGGCGTGATAAAATAGGTCATATACCTGGAAATTGAAATTGGGCAAAAATAACAAGGAAAAAAATATATAATATAGTTTAAAAATCCCCCTATTTGTTAATACTGATAATATGAAAAAATATTAGCAATGGGGGAATTATTATTATGAATAAAAAATTTATGGGTATCATTTTATTTTGTGGAATAATATTATTTACTAGTTTTATGTCTATAGGAAAAATTTATGAAAATCAAAAGGCTTATAAAAATGAATTAATAAGATTTCATGTTATAGCCAATAGTGATTCACCAAAGGATCAAGCTTTAAAATTGAAAGTAAGAGATGAAGTTATAAAAAAATTAAATCCTCAATTTGAAAAGTCAAAGAGTCTAGATGAAAGTAGAGAAATAATAAAGAGAAATCTAGGTCTTATAGAAGAAGTAGCAGGAACAGTAATTGCATCAAATGGATATGATTATGATGTTAAGGCTAACTTAGGAGAAGTTAATTTTCCAACTAAAAATTATGGAAGCATTACCTTACCAGCTGGAGAGTATGAAGCACTAAGAGTAGTTATAGGAGATGGCGATGGAGCTAATTGGTGGTGTGTTTTATTCCCACCCCTATGTTTCATAGATATGGAAAATGGACTTACAGATGAAAGAACTAAAGAAGAAATGAAGAGTGTTTTAACTAAAGAAGAATTCAACATGATATATACGGAGAAAAAGCAAGAGTTTCCTCTTAAATTAAAATTTAAAATAGTGGAAGTATTAGAGGATGCTAAGGAAAAAATAAATAATAAATTAGTAATGAAGTAAAGTCAATCATAAGGATTGGCTTTTTCTTTTTAATTATGTCTTATAGTGTGAATAATTAAATATAACCTGTTGAAAACTAATAATGTGAATTTGTAGAAAGGGAGAGTTTGGTATGAATAAAAAGTATAGCAGAATTCTATTATTGATTTTAGTTATGGCAATTATAATAGGAATACTGAACATGACCATGGCAGAAACCTTATACTGGGGAGCCAGGGGAGAAACTGTAAAAGTTCTACAGGACAAATTGAAACGATGGGGTTATATGGATGGTAATGTGGATGGTATCTATGGACCACAAACCTATAGGGCTGTTGTAAAGTTTCAAAAAAAGCATGGCCTAGTGGCAGATGGAGTAGTAGGAAGTAAGACGGCACAAAAACTGGGGTTAACCCTAAAAAAGAGTACTACCACAGCTAAAGCCAAGGCTAAAACCACAAGCACACAGAAAAATAGTAAGAGTATGGGATATAGGGATAATGAAGTACAACTTTTAGCTAAAGCTATAAATGGAGAAGCAAGGGGAGAACCTTATACAGGTCAAGTGGCTGTAGGGGCAGTTATTTTAAATAGGGTAAAGCATGCTTCTTTTCCAAATACCATAGCAGGAGTAATATATCAACCAGGAGCTTTTGAGGCCGTAGCAAATGGACAAGTAAATGCAAAATTAGTTGAAAGTTCCGTAAAGGCAGCAAGGGATGCATTAAATGGTTGGGACCCTACAGGTGGTTGTAGATACTACTGGAATCCAGCCACTGCAACTAGCAAATGGATATGGAGTAGGAAGGTAGAGAAGAAAATAGGCAAGCACTGGTTTGGAAATTAAGGAGAGGATTAATGTGAACAAAAAAACCATATTACCTATAGTTTTATCAATAGCATTATTAATAACTGCATATTGGGGATATAATCAGTATAAGGAAAAACAAAGGTACCATACCCATTTAGTAAATGACTTTCAAAGAAGGTACTTTGATTTATTAAGTAGTGTTCAAACTATAAATACAGACTTATCAAAGTTATTAGTTTCATCTGGATCTAAGGAAAATATGATCCTTTATTCTAATATATGGAGAAATGCTTATAATGCACAGGAAGAAATTTCACAATTTCCAATGAAGCATGGACAATTACAAAAGACAGAGAAGTTTTTAAGTCAGCTAGGAGATTATACCTTTGCCATGGCTCAAAAGAGTATAAAGGATGAAAATTTAAGCCAAAAGGATAGAGAAAATTTAGAACAGCTCCGTGGATATGCTTCTACTTTATCTGTTAGTTTAAATGAGCTGAGGGATCAAACCTTTTCAGGGAAGGTAATTAAGTTACAATTAAAGGATAAACCTATAGAAGCCAAGGAAAACCCTATGCAAAATAAGTTTATTCAATTTGAAGAAAGAATGGTGGAATATCCAGAGCTAATTTATGATGGACCTTTCTCTGATCACGTGGCTGCTGGTATTAGCCCAAGATTAGAAGGTAAAAAAATATCCTTTGAAGAGGCTAAGAATATAGTGAAAAAATATTTTGGAAATGTGAATGTAAAAGCAGATTCAAAGGAACCAGGTGGAAAACTAAATACATACAGTCTTACTGCATATAAAAATGAAAAAAATCCTATTTACATAGATGTTACTCAGACAAAGGGATATTTTGCTACCATACTAAATAACAGAACAATAGGAAAGCCAAAATTATCTAAGAAGCAGGGAATTAAAAAAGCAAATGAATTTTTAGAAAAAATAGGATTTAAAAATATGGTTTCTACATATACATTGACTTATAACAATGCCCTTTTAATAAACTATGTTTATAAAGAGGACGATGTGGTCATGTACCCTGATTTAGTGAAGGTGAAGATTGCCCTTGATAACGGTGAAGTAGTAGGATTAGATGCCACAAAGCATTTAACTTCCAACTATAAGAGACAACTAAAAACACCGGCCATAAGTATAGAAGAGGCAAAGAAAAAAATGGGAAATAGAGGCAAACTAGATGGGGAAGGGCGACTATGTGTAATTCCTACTAAAAGCTTACAAGAGATCTTTTGTTACGAATTTAAGGTTACATATAAGGAAGAAACATTTTTAATATATATAAATGCCCATACGGGAAGGGAAGAGAGAATACTAAAATTAATTAAACAAGAAAATGGAACATTGACAATGTAATATATAGATATACTATCTTAGAACTGTATTTAATAAATAGCTACTTTGGTACTCTTTAGTTTTAAATAAACAAGGTTAAGAGATTAGGGTTAAGGGTTTAGGGACAAAATCTCTTAACTCTAAACCCTTAACTCTTAACCAAAGGTTTTGCTGAATCAGGAGTATATGAGAATTCATTCTCCGCATAATTAAAGTTTATCTCTATAAATAATGACATGGAAAATTCCATGTCATTATTTTTTTGCTTATTTATGATAAAATTAAAAGAAGACTTATTAGATTATTGATTAATAAAATACTTAAGTATAGAATATTATTAAATTAAATACAAGTTTGTAGATATACAAACTATTTGTGGGAGGCAAGTTATGAGTAAAATTAAATTGGGTGTAATATTTGGAGGAGAATCTGGAGAGCATGAAGTATCTTTAATGTCAGCCACTTCAGTTATAAATGCTATAGATAAAGAAAAGTATGAGATAATTTCTATTGGAATAACTAAAAAGGGAAAATGGATGATCTATGACGGCCCTGTAGACAAAATAGAGTCGGGAGAATGGGAAAAGATAGCTGAAGAAAGGATACAAGAGAACCCAGAGAAGTATTCCTTTAGTGTAATTCCAGTGGGAGGAAATAATACTAAGAATTTGAAAGAACTAGTAGATGTGATATTCCCAGTACTTCATGGGCCATTTGGAGAAGATGGAACTATACAAGGTCTATTTGAAATGGCCAATATTCCTTATGTAGGGGCAGGTGTATTAGCTTCTTCTGTAGGTATGGATAAAATATATACAAAGAAGGTACTAGAAAGGGACGGTTTACCTGTAGGTCCATACATAGTACTTATGAGATCTCAGTTAGAGAATATGGATGACACTGTAGTATCCATAGAAAAACAATTAAACTATCCTATATTTATAAAGCCAGCTAATCTAGGGTCTAGTGTGGGAATCACAAAGGCCCATAATAAAGAAGAATTAATTGCCGGATTAAAGGAAGCAGCAAAATTTGATAGAAAATTATTACTAGAAAAGCATATAGATGGAAAAGAAATAGAATGTGCTGTATTTGGAAATGATAATCCAAAGGCATCCGTAGTTGGGCATATAGTTCCATCCCATGAATTTTATGATTATGAGGCAAAATATTTCGATGATGGAAAATCTAAGATGATAATACCAGCTCCAATAGAAGATAAATACAGTGAAAAAATTAGGGAACTAGCAATTAAAGCCTATAAGGGAATTGATGCTAGTGGTATATCTAGAGTAGACTTTTTCTTAAATGAAGAAACGGGAGAGATATATATAAATGAATTAAATACCATGCCTGGATTTACAAAATACAGCATGTACCCACTTTTATGGAAAAATACAGGAGTAGAATATTCTGATTTAATAGATAAGCTAATAGACTTTGCATTTGATAGATACAAGGAGAAAAGTAGATAAGGCATATGAAAATAAATAACAAGTCAAAGATGCGACGTATATTTTGCAAAATGTGAAGAGTTGGGTTCCGCTGATAGTAGGTTCTATCAGTGGGTTCCAAGGATGAAGCAGTTTGTAAAATAGACGAGTATACTGACTAGGTATTTATTTGAATGTGCCTAAGAAAGAGGAGATGAAAACAAATGAAGAATGTTATGGTAAGGATAGAAGGAAGTCAACGAGGAGTAGACGGAGAAGAGAATACAATGGAGTTTATAACAGAAGGAAAACAATATATAAAAAATGGAGCCATGTACCTGGTATATAAGGAAAGTGAAATATCAGGAATGGAAGGGTCTACTACTACTTTAAAATTACAAGAAGATGAAGTGAAAATGAAGAGATTTGGAACTACTTCATCAGATATGGTCTTTAAAGTGAAAGAAAGATATACTACTAAGTATAATACTCCATATGGCGATTTTAAAATGGAGATATATACTAAAAAAATAGATCGACAAATAGATGAAGATCAAAAGGGAAATATATACGTAGAATATATGATGAGTATACAAGGCCTTATGGAAAGTACTAATAAATTAAATATTTCCATAATGTAGCTATTAAAGGTTGTTCGTTAATTGTCATTCATAATATTATTAAGTAATAACGACTGACCATTAACCATCAACTTATTTAACATAAGTGACGAAAATTAAGCACTGCTGACAAAAAATCGGCATTAGAAGGTGGAAGTATGAATAACATTTTTTCAAAAGAGAATATTGAAATAATATTAGATTATGTGGATGAAGGAATACAGATAATCGATTCTAAAGGATATATAAAATATTATAATAAGGCTGCGTCAGAGCTAGATGATATTAATAAGTATGATATGATAGGGAAACATGTTTTGGAAGTATACCCGTCCTTATCTCCCCAGACTAGTACATTACTAAGGTCTATAGAAAAGGGAGTAGCCATATTTGATACTCAGCAATCCTTTAAGAATTATAAGGGAAAGGATATAACCACTATAAACTCATCCTTTCCCATAAAAGTAAAGCAAAAGGTAATTGGAGCCATTGAAATCTCTCGTAATATTACGGCTGTAAAGGCCTTGTCAGAGAGGGTAATAGATTTACAAGAACAGTTATATGATAAGAAGCAGAAAGTTAAAACCAATGTGAATGAAGCTAAGTATAACTTGTATGACATAATAGGTGAGAGTGAACAAATGCTAAAGGCAAAGACTTTAGCTGTGAAGGCTTCTAAATCCTCATCTCCTATACTCATATATGGACAAACGGGAACGGGAAAAGAATTATTTGTCCAATCTATTCATAACAAAAGTTGTAGACGTAATAAACCATTTATAGTTCAAAATTGTGGTGCATTGCCTAGTACCCTTTTAGAAAGTATACTATTTGGAACGGTGAAAGGTGGATTTACAGGAGCTAGTGATAGACCTGGATTGTTTGAACTTGCCAATGGGGGAACATTATTTTTAGATGAAATAAATTCTATGCCCCTAGAGCTTCAAGTGAAGTTACTAAGAGTAATACAAGATGGTAATATAAGAAGGGTTGGAGATGTTAAAACTAGACATGTGGATGTTAGAATAATAGCTGCTACTAATGAGGATCCACTAACTGTAGTGGAGAGTAGAAGGATGCGACAAGATCTATACTATAGATTAAATGTAATTGGATTAAAACTACCTCTTTTAAAGGAAAGAAAGGGAGATATGGCCCTTTTAGTAGATTTTTTTATAAAAAAATATAATGATAAACTACAAAAAAGTTTTACAGGGGTAGAGCCTCAAGTCTTTGATATATTTGAAAAGCACGATTGGCCAGGAAACGTAAGGGAACTTGAAAATGTTATAGAGGGAATAATGAATTTAGAAGAAGGGCCCATTATAAATATAGATTCACTACCCTATGTGTTTGAAAAATATAAGGATAGTAATGACAAAATAGAGAATACTAAAGTAGTACCTATCATTGTGGGAAATCTAAAAGAATCCTTAGAAAACTTTGAGAAAAGCCTAATTGAACAGGCTTTAAAGAAATATGATAATAATATAAGTCATGCGGCTAAGGAATTGAGAATACCAAGGCAAACCCTTCAATATAAAATAAAGAAGTATATTGGACATGATTATTAAGTAGTGCCTAAAATTAGGCACTGTTTTTTTTGAAATAAGTGATCAATTACAATATAATCAAATAAAGAGGAAAGGGATTTCCTCTTTATTTAGGATTTTATTTAGAGGGAAAAAATGTACATATGTTGAAAAATGGAGAAAAACTGAAGAAATATGTAGAAAAAACAGGAAAAGCTTTTCAAAGTTGGCACGCATGTTGCATTAATAAATTGCGAACAATGACATGTCAAAAATAAATTTACTTACAAGACAATAGCGTATTGCATTGTTAAAGTATAAACAACATTTTATTTAAAATATTAAAGTGTATATAGTCAAGGAGGAATTACGAAATGAAAAAAGGATGTCCATACGGAACGCACAGAGTTATTGAGCCAAAGGGTGCGTTACCACAACCAGCAAAGAAAATTGACAACACTATGGAAATTTATGACAACGAAATTTTAATTGATGTTCAAACATTAAACATCGATTCTGCAAGTTTTACTCAAATAAAAGAAGAAGCAGATGGAGACGTAGAAAAGATTAAAGAAATAATGAAGGGTATAGTAGCTGAAAGAGGAAAGCATCAAAACCCAGTAACTGGTTCTGGTGGAATGTTAATCGGAACAGTTGCAAAAATAGGACCTGCATTAGAAGGAAAGACAGACTTAAAAGTTGGAGATAAATTAGCTACATTAGTATCATTATCATTAACTCCACTTGTTATAGACGAAATAACAGAAGTAAGAAAGAACATAGACCAAGTAGACATTAAAGGTCAAGCTATATTATTTGAAACTGGAATCTACGCTGTACTTCCAAACGATATTCCAGAAAACCTTGCTTTATCTGCACTTGACGTGGCAGGAGCACCAGCTCAAACAGCTAAGTTAGTAAGACCTGGAGATACTGTATTAGTAATTGGTGGAGCAGGAAAATCAGGAATGTTATGTTGCTACGAAGCTAAGAGAAGAGCAGGAGTTACAGGAAAAGTAATTTGCTTAGGACATAGCGAAAAGAGCTTAGCAATTGCAAAAAGAGGAAACATTGCAGATTACTATATTGCAGCAGATGCTACTAAGCCAGTTGAAATGATGGAAAAAATAAGCGAAATAACTAACGGACAAATGGCAGACGTAACAATTAACAACGTAAACGTGCCAAACACAGAAATGTCAAGTATCTTAGCTACTAAGACTGACGGAACTATTTACTTCTTCAGTATGGCTACAAGCTTCACTAAAGCAGCATTAGGAGCAGAAGGTGTAGGATCAGATGTTAACATGATCATGGGTAATGGATACACTAAAGGACATGCAGAGGTTACTCTTCAAATATTAAGAGACAGTAAAGAAATAAGAGATATTTACGAAGAATTATACGCATAATTTAAATAGACATAATAGATATTTTAGGAGGTTTTTATACGATGAGAAGCTACAAAGAGATCGAAATGTGGAAAGACGTTACAGATGAGCAGTGGAATGACTGGAGATGGCAAATTAAAAACAGAATTACTACTTTAGAAGACTTAAAGAAAGTAGTTAACTTAACAGAAGAAGAAGAAGCTGGAATCATAAAGTCATTAGAAATCTTAAGAATGGGTATTACACCTTACTATGCATCTTTAATGGATGAAAATGATCCAAACTGTCCAGTAAGACTGCAAGCAGTTCCAAACATGGTAGAAACTCATAAGACAGATGCTGATATGGACGATCCTCTTCATGAAGATGGAGATTCTCCAGTACCAGGACTTACTCATAGATATCCAGATAGAGTATTATTACTTATCACAGATATGTGTTCAATGTACTGTCGTCACTGTACAAGAAGAAGATTTGCAGGACAAAATGACGATGCTATGCCACTAGACAAGATTGATAAGGCAATCGAGTACATTAAAAATACTCCACAAGTTAGAGACGTATTATTATCAGGTGGAGATGCTTTATGTGTAAGTGATGAGACATTAGAGTACATCATCAAGAAATTAAGAGACATCGAGCATGTACAAATCGTAAGAATCGGATCTAGAACTCCAGTTGTATTACCTCAAAGAATTACACCAGAGTTAGTAAACATGCTTAAGAAGTATCACCCAGTATGGTTAAACACTCACTTTAACCACTCAAAAGAAATTACTCCAGAAACAAGACGTGCAGCTACATTAATGGCTGATGCTGGAATTCCTTTAGGAAACCAATCAGTATTATTAAGAGGAGTAAATGACTGTGTACACATTATGAGAAACTTAGTACACGACTTAGTAGCTATGAGAATTAGACCATACTACATCTATCAATGTGACTTATCTACTGGTATTGAGCACTTTAGAACACCAGTATCTAAGGGTATTGAAATCATTGAAGGATTAAGAGGACATACTTCTGGATATGCAGTTCCAACATTTGTTGTTGATGCACCAGGTGGTGGTGGTAAGACTCCAGTAATGCCACAATATGTAATCTCTCAATCTCCAAAGAGAGTAGTACTTAGAAACTTTGAAGGTGTTGTAACTACTTATACAGAGCCTGCTGCATACAAAGATGAGTGTCAATGTGAAGTATGCAAGTCTGAAAAAGGACATACAATAACAGGTGTAGGTGGATTATTACAAGGAAACCAAGTAGCACTTGAGCCAGTTGACTTAGATAGAAAGAAAAGAAACCAAAAGTAAAGACATTTGTGGGAATGCTAATAGTTAAAGGTTAAGGATATGGTGTTTAGAGTTAAAGGGGTTTTTCTTTAAACACTAAACCTTAAACCCTGAACTATAATTTACACACCTATGATTTATTCATATTTTTAAGGAGGCAATTAATTATAATGAACTTACTTGAGCTTATTCATGGTAAATATAAAGTCATATCTGTAGTGGGAATGGCAAAAAATTCAGGGAAAACAGTAACTTTAAATCAACTCATCGATGAATGCATGGAAAAACAAGTTAAAGTTGGTATTACTTCCACAGGCCGAGATGGAGAAAGAGAAGATTTAGTTACTTCCACTGAAAAACCCATGATATATGTGGATACGGATACCATATTAGCCACTTCAGAGGCCACTTTGAAATTATGTGAAGCTAAGCTTGAGATATTAGAAGTTACTAATATAAACACATCTATGGGAAAGATAGTTATGGTTAAAACTAAAAGCCCCGGATATGTGCAAGTTGCTGGACCTAATACGAATTATCATATTAAAGAAGTGTGTAATAAGCTTCTAGCATATGGAGCGGATCTTGTTATAGTGGACGGAGCGATAGATAGAAAATCATCTGCTTCTCCATCTATTACAGAAGCTACCATATTGGCTACTGGTGCAGTGTTAAGTAGAGACATGAATAAGGTCATTGAAAAAACCATGCATCAAGTACAATTGTTTTCTTTAGAAAAAATAGATGATAACATTATTTATGACATGGCAAAGAGTGCCATTAGTGAGAAAAAGTACATTATTATTGATGAAAATTATGATGAGTATAGATTAGACATAAAAACGGCATTAAACAGTGGAAATATAATAGGGAACCATTTAGATGAAAAATCTCGATATGTAATAATGGGAGGCTCCCTAGTAACAAGCACTTTAAAACAGATAATGAAAACTTCAACTAATTACAAAAATGTCACCTTTGTAGTTAGTGACCCAACAAAAATATTTGTAGATTCAAAAGATTATATGTATTTTAAAAAGATGGGAATTCAAATTAAAACACTAGATTCAATAATACCATTAGCAGTAACAATAAACCCATACGCACCACAGGGATATTATTTTGATCCTAAAGACTTTCTTGAGAACATGAAACGGTTTTTAAATCCTGTTCCTGTTATTGATGTAGTATTAGGCGGTGAATAACATGTTTATGACCAACAAGATTTATGACAATTTAGAAATGTCATATATATTTGACAGACTAAATGTATATACACCCTATGGAACTGAATGTAAAAAAAATATGAGATCTTTTTCAAAGGAAGAAGCCCAAAAACTCCTTAATGAGTACGAATTAATAGAAAAGGCAGTAAATCTTATTAAAAAAAATAGATATGCCTTTGTAGACATGAGAAATATGTTTAAACATATAAAAGATTTAAGAGGTTCCTTTAAAAGAATCAGTGATGATCAGGTCTTAAGTACGGTAGAACTTTATGAGATTAAATCCTTTGTATTTTTCTTAAAAGATATATCAACACTACTTGAAAAAATAAAATGGAATATGCCCAAAGAATTAATCATAACATCAATGCCCCAAATTGAAAAACTATTAGATCCACAAAATAGTGGAGTTAATACGTTTTATGTATATGATTCTTATTCCAAGAGTCTAGCTAAAGTACGTGATGAAATTAAATCTATAGAATCGGAAATATATAGACAAAATAAAATCATAAGAGAAAAGATTCAAAAGGATTTAGGTATAAAGATAAGACCAAACGGTGAGGTATCCATAAACAAAAATGATATGGACCTATTAGGAAAGGTAGATAGATGCCCCAATCTAGCCTACAGTTCTGAAACCTATATGAACATTACTTATAAGGTGAAAATAGATTCTGATAAAGACCAGGACTTAACAAAAATTAATGACCTTAAACTCCTAGAAGAACAAGAAGAATTTAACGTACGAAAAAGATTAAGTATGGAAATAAAAAAATATTTAGAGTTTTTTTATGATAACATATCAGCCATAGGAAAAATTGATTTGCTAATTGCTAAAGGATATCTAGCCATAGGTACCAATTCTGTAAAGCCGGAAATTGCCCCAGATGAAAGGCTTTATATACAAAACGGAAGACATATTAAAGTTGCCGATACGCTGAGAAAACAGGAAAAGGAATTTACACCCATAAGTGTAGACTTAAAAAGAGGAGTAACCTGCATAACAGGAGCAAACATGGGAGGAAAGACTATTTCTCTCAAGTTAATAGGAGTACTTTGTGCCATGGCGCAATTCGGACTATTTGTTCCAGCAGATGAAATGATATTTTCCATGAAGGACTATATTTTCTTTTCACTAGGTGATTTACAATCTACTGATAAGGGACTTAGTACCTTTGGAGCAGAAATACTAGAGGTAAAAAATATAATTGATAGGTCTAATGAAGATGGTCTCCTTCTAATAGACGAATTGGCTAGAGGAACTAACCCTCAAGAAGGGTTTGCCATATCAAAGGCCCTTATAAATTATATGAAGGATAAAGAAAGTATAACTATTATAACCTCTCATTTTGACGGACTAACAAAGGATTCTGATATATACCATCTACAAGTTAAAGGCCTTGTAGGGGTAGACATGAAGAAACTAAAGACAGAGATAGAAAATTCCAGCAACCTAGGAATAGAAATAGTTCACAAATATATGGACTATAGACTAATCGAAGTGAATAATGAAGATAAGGTACCAAGAGATGCTATTAATATAGCTCGTCTAATGGGTCTTCAAGAACACTTGATAAAGGAAGCTGAGAAGTATTTAACATAAGTTATATATAATGCCGGGGAATAAACTTTTCTAGTCCTCGGTATCTATATGTCTTATATTAAAGATAGGAAGTAAATTTCCTACCAAAATAAAAATTGTATTATATTCATTTATATATAGAGGAGGAACAAGGATGCAGAGTAAATTAAATCTAGACCAAAACTTAATTGCTAAAGCAAGAAATTCTGCAAAGAACATTGCAGCAGATACTCAAAAATTTATAGATAAGCATACCACTGTGGCTGTTGAAAGAACAGTAGCTAGATTATTAGGAATAGATGGTATTGACGAAATAGAAACTCCCCTACCAAATATAGTAGTTGACAATATTAAAGATGGTGGTGGACTAGGTTTAGGAGCTGCTTACTGGGTAGGAAATGCAATGATCCACACAGGTAAAGAGCCACAAGAAATCGCTGAAATGGTATCAAAGGGAGAATTAGATTTAACTAAGGTACCTGTGGCTGATGATAATAAAATACAAGAAGTTATAAAAGTATTAGCAGAAAAAATGGTACAAAGAATTGCTAATAATAAAAATGATAGAGACGAGTTTATTAAAAACTTAGGAGAAGGTCCAAAGCCTTACTTATACGTAATCGTTGCAACTGGTAATATTTACGAAGACGTACTTCAAGCACAAGCAGCAGCAAGACAAGGTGCAGACATTATTGCTGTTATTAGAACTACAGGACAAAGTTTACTTGACTATGTACCATATGGAGCTACTACAGAAGGTTTTGGTGGAACATATGCTACACAAGAAAACTTCAGAATCATGAGAAAGGCATTAGACGAAGTTGGAGAAGAAGTAGGAAAATACATTAGATTATGTAACTACTGCTCAGGACTTTGTATGCCTGAAATAGCTGCTATGGGAGCTATGGAAAGATTAGATGTAATGCTTAACGATGCATTATATGGAATCTTATTTAGAGATATAAACATTCAAAGAACTTTAGTTGACCAATACTTCTCAAGAATCATTAACGGATTTGCGGGAGTTATCATAAATACTGGAGAAGATAACTACTTAACTACTGCAGATGCAGTTGAAGAAGCACATACAGTACTTGCTTCCCAATTTATCAATGAGCAGTTTGCATTAGTAGCTGGTCTTCCAGAAGAACAAATGGGTCTAGGTCATGCCTTTGAAATAACACCAGACCTAGAAAATGGATTCTTATTTGAACTTTCACAAGCTCAAATGGCAAGGGAAATATTCCCTAACGCTCCACTTAAATACATGCCTCCTACAAAGTTCATGACAGGAGATATATACAAAGGTCATGTTCAAGATGCATTATTTAATATGGTTGCAATAATGACTAACCAAAGTTTACAATTATTAGGTATGCTTACAGAAGCTATCCATACACCATTACTACAAGATAGAGCATTATCTATAGCTAATGCTAAATATGTATTCAACAATGCTAGAGATATTTCTTCAGAAATTGAGTTCAAAGAAGGTGGAATCATCCAAAGTAGAGCTCAAGAAGTTCTTAAAAAAGCAGCTGACATGTTAAATGAGATAGAAACTGAAGGAATATTCTCTACTATAGAAGAAGGAAAGTTTGCAGGAGTTAAGAGAAAGATGGATGGAGGAAAAGGACTAGAAGGTGTTACTAAGAAGCATGATAAGTACTTTAATCCATTTGTAGAGTTAATGTTAGGAGGTGCAAGATAATGAGTGCTAATACAGGATTAGATTTAACTAAAATTAAACCATATGGAGATACTATGAACGATGGAATGGTTCAGTTATGTTTCACATTACCAGTTCCATGTGGAGAAGAAGCTAAAGAAGCAGCAAGACGTCTTGCATCAAAAATGGGTATGGAAGAACCAGCTGTAACACATGCAGAAGACTTAGGTGTAGGTTATACTATGTTTGTAATGTATGGAAAGTGTACACATACAGTAGATTACACATCTATAGAAGTTCCTAAGGTAGATGTGGACATAATGGACAAATATGGAGTAGAAGCTTTTATTAAAGAAAATATTAAAAGAGATATAGTTATAGTAGGAGCTTGTACTGGAACTGATGCTCATACAGTAGGAATAGATGCTATTATGAACATGAAGGGTTATGCAGGACACTATGGACTTGAAAGATACAAGGGTGTAGAAGCTATCAACTTAGGAAGTCAAGTTCCTAATGAAGAATTTGTAGCTAAGGCTATAGAGTTAAATGCTGACGTATTATTAGTGTCTCAAGTAGTTACTCAAAAGGATGTTCACATAGCTAACTTAACTAACTTAGTTGAAATATTAGAAGCAGAAGGAATAAGAGACAAGGTAGTATTAATTTGTGGTGGACCTAGAATAAGCCATGAACTAGCTAAAGAGCTAGGATACGATGCTGGATTTGGATCAGGAACATTTGCAGAAGATGTTGCATCATTTGCAGTAAATGAAATAGTAGATAGAAATTTAATATAGATAAGATAAAAGTAAAAGGGCAACAGGTATCTGTTGTCCTTTTATTTTTATCTTTATAAGAACTTAAGAAAACAAAAATAGGACTATAGACCTACTGATAAATAATGAAAAAAATGGAAAATGATTTCTAGATATGTAAAAATAAAGAGTGGGTAATATTAAGAGTAATGAAATGAGGTAAAAAATGAAAAATAAAATCTTTGGCATAGTTATTATTTTTATAATGTGTTTTCAAATAATCTCATATGGAGAAGAAAAGAATAGGGTGTTAGTTATAAACTCTTATAGTCCAACCTTTATTAGCTATGATAGATTAGAAGCTGGAATAAGAAGTGTTTTAAAGAAAGAAAATGTAAATTTGCATATGGAATATATGGATAGTAAGAGATTTTCTGATGAAACCCATTTAAGGAATTTCTATGAAAGCTTATCATACAAGCTTTCTAATGGAGAAAAATATGATTTAATAATGGCTACGGATGATAATGCATTATTATTTGTAGAAAAGTATTATGATGAACTATTTAAAGGGTTACCAGTGGTTTTCTCTGGAGTAAATGATATAGAAAAGGGAATGAGTTTTAATGAAAATCCTAATTTTACAGGAGTATTAGAGGCCATATCCTTAAGGGAGACCTTAGATATTATAGGGAACTTTCAAAGGAATGTGTCTAATGTATATTTTATAATGGATAAAACTACTAGTAGTGATGCCACTATAGAAGAAATAAAAAATACTATGAAATATTATGAGAACCTAAAATTTAGACAATTATCATTGAAAGAAATGTCATTTGATCAACTATTTAGTAAGATATCACGTATAAATAAAAAGGACAGTGTTATTATCATGTCTGCATTTAAGGATATGAATGATAAATCCATGACCTTTGAAGAAAGCCTAAATGAAATAATAAAAAATTCAAAGGCTCCCGTATACCATCTATGGGAACATGGCATTGGAAATGGAATTGTGGGAGGAAAGGTTGTAAGTCAGTATGAACAGGCAAGAACTGCCGCTACCATTGCATTAAATATTTTAAATGGAGAAGAGATAAGTATAATAAAAGTTGTGGAGAAGAGCCCTAATAAATATATTTTTGATTATAAGGAATTGAAAAAACATGATATAAGTTTAAATAAAATTCCAAATAACTCAACTATACTTAATAAACCCTTTGAAGAATTAAGAAAATATAAAGTATGGATTCAAATTACAATAGGGTTTATATTCCTTAGTTTTGTAATAATTATTATTTTGTACAAAAGCATATTAACCAGAAATAAAGTAGAAAAGGAATTAAAAATTCAAAAGTCTTATTTTAAACAATTATTTGAAAAATCTCCAGAAGCCATTTTAATATTAGATGAATATGAAAGAGTAAACCATATAAATAAGAGCTTCATAGAATTGTTTAAAGTAAATATAGAAGATATAAAGGGAAAAACCGTAGAAGAAGTAGCAATAAGATACTTGGAAGATGAAATTACCATAGAGCAGGTCATGGCTAATTGGGAAGATAAATTGAAAAGTGGCGAAATATATAAAGACGTTGTAAGTATTAATGGAAGAAGTGGAAATAGACACTTGAAAATAACTGCATATGCCATAAAAAACGATTCTAATTATATGGGAGCCTACATAATATGTTCAGATATAACCAATGAGAAAGAAAGGGAAGATACAATAGAATATCTAGCATACAAGGATCCTTTAACAGATCTGTATAATAGAAGGTTTTTTAACGACAAGTTAAAGGAAGAAGTACAAAAGGGCAAGGATATAGCTGTAATGTTTATGGATTTAGATGGATTTAAAAAGATTAATGATACCCTAGGCCATGGAGCAGGAGATATTATATTGAAGACTTGCTCTCAGAGACTTATAGATATTATGGGTAAAGGCGAAATAATTGCTAGAATGGGTGGAGATGAATTTATTGCGCTTTTTACTAACCCTGAAAAAATAAATGGAATAATAGGAACGTCCCAAAAAATTATAGAGTCCATAGAAGAGCCCTTTTATACGGATAAAGAAAAAATATATTTATCTGCCAGCATTGGAATAGCCAAATATCCAGAACATGGGCAAGATAGTGGAACATTAATTAAAAATGCGGACATTGCCATGTATAAAGCTAAAAAAAGAAAAGAAGAAAAGATAGAGATATATGTACCAGAGCTTGATGAAAAGATACAAGAAGAATTCATAATAGAAAATAATTTAAGAGGTGCATTAGGTAAAGAAGAAATAAGCGTTAATTATCAGCCCATACTAAATACCCATACAAACAAAATAATAGGAGCAGAAACCCTTATAAGATGGAATAGTCCAGAACTTGGTTATGTATCTCCCTTTAATTTCATCCCCATAGCAGAACAAAATGGTATGATACATGAAATAGGCAGATGGGTATTAAGAGAAGCTTGTAGGCAGAATAAGGAGTGGCAAAATAATGGGTATGATCATATGTTCATAGCTGTAAATGTATCTGTTAAACAATTGGAAAAGAAGGATTTTGCTAAGACCGTAATAGATATTTTAAATGAAACAGGCCTTGACCCTAAATATTTAGAATTAGAAATTACTGAGACTGTATACATGGAGAATATGGATAAGATAATTAATGTATTAAAGGAACTAGATGAAGTGGGAGTAAAGTTTTCTATAGATGATTTTGGGACGGGATACTCATCTTTAGGAGAACTAACTAGATTAGATATAAGTAAACTAAAGATAGATAAATCCTTCATACAAGATGTATTTGTAAGTGATAACAATGCTAAGGTAGTAGAGGCTATCATATCCATGGCCAATAGCTTGAATTTAAATATAGTAGCAGAAGGTGTAGAGACTAAAGAACAATATGATTTCTTAAGAGAACAAAGGTGCAATATGGTTCAAGGGTACTTGTTTAGCAAACCTTTAGATTCTATTAATTTTGAAGAACTCCTTAAGAGTGAATAGTTTTATGACGATATACTATGTGGAGGGATGAAATTGAAGAAAATAGGAATACTAGTACTTTTAATAAGCTTGTTGTTAACTAATACTACTTTTGCCATGGATAAATACATTGGAATTAAAGAATATGAAGCACTTTATAATAATATGAATTTTTCTGATATAAAAAACAGCCCTTATAAAAAATCCATTTATAAGCTGGCCAGTTTATCTATAATTAGGAAAAATGGTTCAGACAAGTTCTATCCAAGTAAGAGTATAAGTAAAGAAGAAGTTATAACTATGCTAGTAAGAATGGCTGGAAAAGAAGAAGAAGTTCAAGAAGTAATAGAAAAGAAAAAATTGAATAACAATAATGAGTTGGAAGCTTATTTAGAAACTGCTAAAAAAATTAAGCTAATAACTAAGGAAGAAGCTAAAAATATATTATATGTATCTGATGAAGAAGAATATAAAATAGAAGATAAGATTGATGAAGAATTAAAGAAAAGACCTAATTATACAGAGGATGAGATAAAAGATTTAGAGGAAAAAATAAGAAGTGAAATGAAACATAAATATACATGGGGTGAATTGGCAAATAGAGAAGAAGTGGCCATATGGATAAGTAGAATTATGGGCCTTAATAAAATAGGTGGATCTAGTAGACAATATGTATATAATTTAAAGGATTATTCAAAAATAAAACCAGAAAATATATCTTTAATTGAGCGAGTATTACAGCTTAAAATAATAGAACCAATAGATGGGTATTTTAAGCCTAATAGCCATATGCGTAGAGATGAAATGGCAGTAATCTTAGATAAAATGAGTAAAAAAATCCTTGAACTAAGGGGTTATTCTGTAAAAGAAGGCGTAATAGATAGTATGGAAAAGTTTGTAGTACCTGTAGAAAATTTGATAACAGGAGAGATAACGGGGAAAAATAATTATGTATATACTATAAGAGACGAAAGTGGAGAGTATAATAAGATCTCAACAGAAGGAGACAATGGATATATTGTATATAACAAATATAATGATACTATAGGATTTCCTAGTGATTTAAATGAATATGACTACATAGAGTACTGGATAAATGATAAAAAAAATATAGTGTATGTGGAAGTAAAATAAGGGCCGGTTAATAACCAGCCCTATTTTTATACCTTTTTAATATTCATAAACTTTTTCTAAATCATTGTCATTTTCGTCATATTCATATTCAGCAATTTTATCATTGTCTTCATCATATACTAATACATCCACATCTTCATCAACTTCATCAGTAATATCGTCACAAACTTTTTCAACAAATTCTCTAAAATCTTCTTTATCTCTATCCTTCCAATCATCAGAATCTTTATCAAATTTGGCGTATATTTTACACTCTATATCATCATTAGACTTTTGTTTTAAAGAGAATTTGCTAAATTCTAAGGTCTTGCTTCCTATTGTATAATCTTCATAATCATCTTCTAAATCATTTTCCACAGAATTTAACTTATCATCAATATCATCGTCATCATCATCTTCATATAATCTTTCATCATTATAATCATAAGTATATTTTTTTATTTGGTCGTCGTCATCATCGTAAACTTTAACAATTACGTCTTTCTTTATGTATTTTATAACCTCTTCACATAAATCCTCTATAAAATCATCAAAGTCATCATCATCTCTATCTTCCCATTTACTATAACTCTTATCAAAGTCTCCATACATTTTTACTAATACTTCGTTGGAATACTTGCTTACTTTAAAGTCTTTAAATCTTAAAGTATTTCCATCGTTTTTATGGGAATCAAAATCTTCTTCTAATATTCTTCTGATGTCTTCAAGGGAAGTATTAGAAGAACTACTAGAAGAACCAGAATCATTTGAAATAGATTTATATAGATTTTGTTGACTTAATTGAAATTTTAGATTTGTTATTTCCATATTTTTTCTATCAAGTTCTGCTTGAAGGGCAGTTATATCAGTAGAACTAGTAGATGGATATATATCCATGGTTTTAGAATTGTTATGCCATGTATAGGAATATCCCATTTCACGAGCTAAGTCATTTATTGGCACATAAACATAACCATTATATATAAATGGAGCAGAATTAAATGCTACATTTTTACCATTATAATTTACCTTAATATTATAAAACCAAGCATTTATCTTTTTAGTGTATGTGGCAGATACTCCTACTACTGTGCTTAATATAAGACAGATTATAAGAGTTATTATTAATTTCTTTTTCATAAGTTACCCCCTTATAATAGATGTTTCCTACATTTTACCATAAATATAAAGTGGGTAATAGTTCTGGTTAATAAATTATTAGTATATGATACTTTTTACCTGTATACTTTTTAAAAACTATTTACCATTGGTTATATATGGTACAATTGAAAATAGAGAAAAAAGTAAAAAAAACTTGAATTTTAGCCGATAAATAAGTAAGTAGACTTTAGAAGGGGAGGTAATTATGACTAAGAAAGTATTAAGTGTAGTTGTGGCTGTGATGGTGTTATTTTCTCTTAATAATTATTCTTATGGAGAGACAGTAGACCCCAATAATATAATCTTAAGTACAAGTCCACAAAATAGTGAAATTAATGTAAGTTTAGACCCATTAATAAAAATATCATTTACCCATGAAATTCAATTTTTGGATAGTAGTAAGAGTAATTATATAACCTTAACTTCCAATGAGGGGGCATATTTACTAGATAATAGCGGAATAGAAATAGGCGGAACTGGAAATAAGGAACTACTTATAAACATAATGGATGAAAGAGATGGTGTATTTAATCTTAAGAAAAATACGGAGTATACATTAACTATTAGTCCTAATATGGTTAGATTAGTAGGAGTAACAGATATTAGTGGAAATGAAGTGAAAAATAAAGAGATACAATTAGTCTTTACAACTACGGGAGATGGAAGTATTCCTAATGTAGTTAAATATTCCTCTAATGAAAATTTTATGGATGACATAACGAAAGTAAATGAAACGCAACTTTCTAAAGATGGATATATATATATAAGATTTGACCAAAACATAAATGAAGATATTGATGTTCTAGGAACTCTATTAAATGATAGGGTAAAAATCAATAAAAAGTTAAAATCTTTTAACGAGGCTACTGTCGCAGAGAGTGTGTACAATCCTGATTTTAACTTCATAAATAATAATGATAACTATTCATATACAAGTAAAGTTGAGTATTTCAACATTGAAAGTATTGAACATATAAATGATTATTTAAAAATAAAACCAACAGAAATATTAAAAGAAAATAGTTCCTATAGGCTTTTTATAGATAAGAAATACATAGAAGATACTCATGGAATCAATATAAGTAATAATATAGACACGGTTTTTTATGTAAAGGCAGCCAGTGATAACTCCACTATTAATTATTCATTAAACAATGGAGAGTCAAACTTTGATAAAACATATTATACACAACCCATATACAATAGCACAACTCCTATGGAAATACGCTTAGATAGGGAAGTGATTCCACTATTATCTAGTGAAAGGTATGATACAGTAACTAGTGGCGTTTATGAAGATAGCTTGAAAAATATAACCATATTTGAAAACTATAATGAAGATATTAAAGCACCAATAAAAGAAATAAAGCTAAACTATTATTTAGATGGTTCAAATAAAAAAAGTAAATTATACATATATCCAAATGAGAACTTAAAAAGTGGACTTCACTATAAACTTTCCATACCAGAGGGAACCTTTGAAACAATAGGCGGTGTTAAAAGCAATAATTTAATATATTCCTTCGTTACTGCATCAAATGAAATTAATGATAAGGGTATAGATAAGTTAGAAGACAATGAAATAAAAGTTATTGACCTAAAGAATACGGAAAAAACCTTTAATATAATAGGACATAACTTTAATGAAAGGATCAGTAAAGTAGTGTTAATACCATTTAGTGGCAATGCACCTAATTCAATAGATATAGATAGTTCTTACGTGGAATTTGATAATAGTACTAAATTAAAGGTTCACATCCGAGACTCCATTAGGGATGAATTATCAAAGGATACAAATACAGGTAAGTATAAAGTAAAGGTAGTATTTCAAAATGGAGACGAAATAATTTCTTCTGATAATGAACTATTATATATTGTTCCTAAGGACAAGCCAGTTGTAGTAAGAGTATACCCTACTAATGAGGGAGTATATGATGAAAATCAATTAAAACACGATGTAATAGATGACACTACAAAGGATAAGTTCTTTGTTAAAGTTACATTTAATGATATAGACAATACTTTAAAACTAAATAAAGATAATTTAAATGCCATAAACATACACTCTTTAAATGGTTCAGAGAATGTACTAGATAAAGTCTTTATGAACTCTATAATATCAGATACGGAAAAAACTAATAAATACATATATGTAAAGAATGAATCTAGTAATGAAGTAACCATATATATACCTATTCTAAAGTTAAGTTCCAATAATAGTTACGTCTTAGATATACCATCAAATCTAGTGTACTATGGTGGGGCAGATAATGTGATAGGAAATGAATCCGTATCATTTAATTTTAAAACGAAGGATATTCCTAACATAGATAAAATATCTATAGGAAGCGTACCGGAAGATTATGATGATTACGATATATATATTTATGGAAAATATTTTAGTAGTGATGTGGAAGTTTATTTTAATGAAGAAAAGGCTAGAGATGTAGATTGGATAGATGATAAGACTTTAAAAGTAGAATTACCTTCAGATTTAGATGTGGGTATATATGATGTTATTATAAAAAATGGAGAAAATCACAAGGCCACCATGTATGGATCCATATCTATAATACAGGAAGGAGACCATGTTCCAAATGAAAATTAT